>DAOQWI010000021.1:0-11585 GCA_035342015.1 Candidatus Ozemibacteraceae bacterium
AAACGTGCATGTTTTTAGTTGCTGAAATGCGGAAATGTGGTATATTTTTAAGTTGGGGTAGCCAATTCAGGGAGTTAATGTGTTTAAGGCTCTTAAAAACCGGGTTTTGCTCGCACTGTCAGCTGCAATACTGCTGACGGCGCCTTGTTACACACAAAGTGAAGGCAACCGGCTTATCAGTCTTAACCGCAGCAAGGGACTCAGACATTCGGGTACTCTGGCTGGCAACGAATTTCGCCTCTCACTCGGCAGCCAGATGTTCAGCGAAAACAACACCCCCTCTTCTCAGACGAGATCAGAAAACCGGTTTTCTGAGGCGATTTCGTTCTCGGGTTATCAGAACAATCAGGCCGTCACATTTGTTGACCGGGCCGGTCTTCGCATCAAGTCTTCAAGAAACGGGCAAAAAAAACTCTCCCCGGTCATTACTCTTAACAACTCATACGAAAGCAATGCGATCGGCTTTAATGACTCGGCGTCTTCAGGATTGACAATTGCCGGAACCAACGGCCGGCTTCAGATTTATGGCGAATACGAGCAAAAGCATACGCCGCAGATAACATTTTCAAAAAGCAACTCTGGTGCAGGCGCTTTGCGGGGTTCTTCCGTAACACCTGTTCCCGGCACCCCGGATCAGCCAGAATCACACGAAAAGGCGGCAGCACTTGCTTCTCGATATTATCTTGAGGCAATATACAGCTTTAAACCCACCCTGAAGGGTAAGGTTTCTTTTAAACGTTCAATGATTGACACCTTTGAATCTGAAGAGAAGCTTCAGGTCGAAGGTATAGTCGATGCTACCAGCAATGTTCAGATTAAAGCGGGTTTTGACAACGAAGTCCGACCTGAGGTCACAGAACCCAGATCCAATAAAGACACCAAAGTCTGGACCGAATTCATACTGAAATTCTGACCTGGCGGTTTTTTTCAAGATCATGAAAATTACCGATGTGCGAATTCAGATCCTCAAAGCGCCAAAAAGCAAACTTCTCGGCTTTGCCTCCGTCACAATCGACGAAACTCTGGTAATCAAGGATTTTCAGATTTTTTCTTCGGCGCGTGGGCACTTCGTCGGTATGCCGAGCCGGAAAATGCCCGACGGCACCTGGCGCGAGCAGGTATTTTCGCTGAGCACAGAGTTTTCTGAATATCTGACCGGCACAATACTGCGGGCTTTCGAAGACGAGCTTAACGCTCCCGGCATTCCGGGCCAGCCTGACCGATGATGAATTTGCCCGGTTGCGCCACGGGCTCAGTTATGATATCTTTCGAGGACCTGGATTTACAGGTATAGGGGTGTAGCCAAGTGGTAAGGCACCTGCCTTTGGAGCAGGCATTTCGTAGGTTCGAATCCTCCCACCCCTGTTTAAATTATCACCCCGCGGTTGCGGGGTTTTTTCTTTATACCCGCGGCTTCGAAAACGCTGCCGCCCGTAGCCATGCAGTTTTTCTGGCGGGTGTTACAAAAAGGCAAAACTGTGTATAATGACCGCTGAAAACTTGAACCGAGGTTTGCATATGTCGCAGAAACTACACGCTCTGATTCTTGCTGCCGGCAAAGGCACGCGCATGAAATCGGAGTTGCCCAAAGTCGTACACCCCATTCTTGGCCGGCCAATGGTTGCCTACGTTATCGATGCAGTCAAAGCGGTCGGTTGCGAAAAAACCATTCTGGTTACCGGCTACAAAAGCGATCTGGTAAGGCAATCACTCAAGGCCGACAATTTGAATTTCGTCGAACAGACCGAACAACTTGGAACCGGCCATGCGGTTCAGTGCTATGCCAAAGACTGCAGCGACCGCCCCGACAATCTGCTGGTTGTCTGCGGCGACACACCGCTGATCTCGGTTGAAACACTGCAGAAGATGGTCGAGATTCATCGGCAGCAGAAACCTGCGATCACGATGATGACTCTGATGATGAGCGAACCCGGTAATTATGGCCGGGTCCTGCGGCAGAACAACATGGTCAAGGCCATTCGTGAAGCCAAAGACTGTTCCCCCGAAGAACTCGGGGTTAAAGAAGTGAACCTCGCCGTTTACCTTTTTGACTCGGCCTTTCTTTTCGACAACATCTTTTCACTGACTCCAAATAACCGGCAAAAGGAATATTACCTGACCGATCTTGTCGAGACAGCTGTTAAAAAAGGTTTACCAGTCATTGCCTGCATCGAAAAAGACGAATCATCGACCCTTGGCATTAACAGTCGCCAGCATCTTGCCGAAGTCAGTGCCATTCTGCAGAAACAGATTCTGATCCGCCTCATGGAAAGCGGCGTAACCATAACCAGCCCTGAAAACACCTTTATCGGCCCCGAAGTTGAAATCGAACCAGATACGACAATTCACCCGGGCTGCATGCTTTCCGGAAAATGTCGCATCGGCCGTGACAGTGTCATCGGGCCGGCCTGCCACATCACTGACGCGATAATCGGCAGAAACAACAAGATTGAGCACTGCGTCATCAGTAACACCACTGTTGCTGACAACATGAAAATCACTCCGTTCTCGGTAATTGAAGGCGATAGTTGAATGCCGGACCGACACCCATCAGGAGGGTAAAATGCACAATTCAAGAGTCAAGGTTTTTTCGGGCGAAGGCAACTCTGCCCTGTTTTCTGAAGTCTGCCGCTATCTCAATATTCCCGAAGGCAAAATCATGCACACCTCTTTCGCTGATGGCGAGCTTTATTGCCGAATCGAAGAGTCGGTGCGCGGCTGCGACACCTTCATCATTCAGCCAACCTGTCCGCCGGTAAACGAAAACCTGATGAAACTCCTGATCACCATGGACGCGCTGCGACGTGCTTCGGCCGCAAGTGTAACCGCGGTAGTGCCGTATTTCGGCTATTCCCGTCAGGAAAAGAAAACCACCGGCCGTGAGCCGGTTACCGCAAAACTCGTAGCCAACATCATCACCATCTCAGGCGCCAACCGCATGATGACCATCGACATGCATGATCCGGCACTGCAGGGCTTCTTCGATATTCCGGTCGATCACCTGTCAGCCAGTCGCCTGCTGGCAGAACACTTTCTTAAGCGCGATCTGACCGACCATGTCGTCGTGTCACCCGATACCGGCGGTGTTTTGCGCGCCCGCCAGTTTGGTAAAAAGCTCAACCTGCCGATGGCGATTATCGACAAGCGCCGCCCCGAAAGCAACAAGGCCGTCGTCATGAACGTAATCGGTGATGTGGCCGGAAAACACGCGATTGTTATCGATGATATCATCGACACCGCCGGCACCCTGGTTAATGTTGCCGAAAGCCTCATGGAAAAAGGCGCGAAATCAGTTGTGGCCTGTTGCACACATGCTCTGCTGTCTAACCCTGCCTCAGACAGACTGCCGAATTCTCCGGTCAGAGAAATTGTCTGCACCAACTCAGTGCCGATAAGCCGCGAAAAGATCGAAAAATGCAATATCAATGTGCTTTCGCTCGCCCCCCTGGTCGGCGAAGCCATCAGAAGAATCTTTGAGAAACGTTCGGTCAGCGAACTGTTCCTTTAATCGAGGAGTATCAGATGCGATATTATCAAAAAGCTTTGTCACTGGCAGTTGCCGGTGCGCTGGTCGCTACCGGCATGAGCGGCTGCGGCGGCAGGAAAAAATCAAACCCGGTAGCCAGTAAGACCGAAACCGTTATCGAATCAGAAAAAGAAACTCAGTATTCAAACTGGAAAGAGAATACCAAAGTCAGAGCCGCAATTGACAGCAAAGACTTCGCCACAGCAATTTCACTCGCATCATCGAGAATTGACGATAACCCTGGCGATGCCAGAGCCCACTTTCTTCTTGGTCGGGCCCTGCTAGAAAAGGGGGAACTGATCAAGGCCAAAAAGAGCCTTGAAGCAGCTGTCAAGCTCGCCCCGGAGAACCGCGATTTTTCTGATGAGCTGCATCGCTGTATGATGGCCATGGCCGATTCGGCCATCGAGCTCGATATTCCCAGCGAAGCGGTTGAACTGTTGAAGAAACTGCTGAAAGAAAACTACCAGCCTGTAGCGGTCGAGCAGAAACTCGCAGATGTTTATGACAAAACCAGCAGAAAACTTATCGAAAGCGGCAACCTCACCGAGGCTGAAACTATTCTCAGAGAAGCCATGAATGTACTTCCTGACAAACCGCAGATTAAAACCGGACTTGCTGAAATATTAATAAGCAATGACCGGCTGATGGAAGCGGAACGCCTGGTCAAGTCGCTTCAGGAAACCAGCCCGGACTTTGTCCCTGGCATGATTGCCCAGGCCAAACTGTTGCATCGGATGGGCGAACCAGATAAAGCCGGTCTGATTCTCGACCAGATTCTCACCGACAACCCTGGCGATGCGGAAGCCGCTGCCCTCAAGACCTCTCTCAGCCAGGATGTTCCGGCAGTAACCGTAGCGAGAATGCCTGAAACCGATCTTAATCTTGAAGCATGGCTCGAAAAACTCAAACTGCACGAAAAAACCGGCAATCTGACCGAACAGAAAGCGGTCTTATCTTCGATCTCGCAGAGCTTTCCGGGTGAAACCTGGGCCCTGTATAAACTCAGCGTTGCCAGTGAAAAGCTTGGGCAGGTCGATGAAGCATTGGCAACCATCGAAACCTTTTTAAAAGCTGAACCAGAATCGGCGAAAGGGCAACTGCATCATGCCCGCTGCCTGTATCAGAAAGGCAGCCATGCAGAAGCTCTTAAAATACTGGACCAGCTTGAAACAACCTATCCAGACAAGTTTGAACTGCTCAGCGAACGCGGCCAGGTCATGGCACGCATGGGCAATTTTGCCCAGGCAAGAGTTTTCTGGAACCAGATTCTGACAAAAAACCCCGATCACGCGACTACACTGTTCAATTTCGGGCAACTCGAAATGGAATCAGGAAACCATGACGAAGCTGCAACATATTTTGAAAAGGCGATACGCAAAGAGCCTTTCAACAATAAATTTCGCTATTTCGCCGGCCTGAATCTAATTCAGAATGGAGCCAAAGATCGCGCCAGCGCCCTATGGGAAGCCTCAAAAGCATCCCTCAACCCCCAGGACCCATACGCCGCCAGAATTCTCAAGGCTCTGGGCGAAGAATCTGCGGCAGTTCCGGCAACCGTATCGCTTGCAGCCCCACCACCGCCACTCAGTATTCAGGTCGAGCCGTCAACTGGTCAGGCAGAAACCATTATCGTTCCGAACAGTGTAATTACTGAAAGTCCGGTTGATCCTGACTATGAACGGGCACTTGAATACGCCAGAGGCGGCTTCTACAACGAGGCAATCCAGTCATTCAAAACGGTTCTGGCACATAACCCGGCTAACTTCAACGCTCTGATGAATCTCGGCAAGGTCTATACCGCGACCGGCAGACATCAATCAGCGGCGGTATGGTATCTTAAAGCCCTCAAGCTCGATCCTCGGAATATCTATGCACTCAAAGCCCTTGCCAACAGCTATTCCGACGTCGGCATGCACAATCTGGCCGCCCAGATAACCGAACAGGTCAGCGCCAGCAACCCGGACCAGCTCGAAGGTTTCCCGCGCTACAGTCAGAAGAGCCTGAGAAATGATCCGCGTGGCATCGAACCTCTTGCCACTGCACTGCTCGAAGAAGGCCTGACTTCTGAAGCACTGGCTGTAGTGCAGAATGGTCTGGCCCAGCAGACAGACATGCCTGTCCTGTATCTGTTGCAGGGTGATGTCCTGAAGAAAATGGGACAGCATCAACAGGCACTCGAAGCCTATAAAACCGCCATGAACCACGACGCCCAGAGTCCGGCGCCATTTATAAGAATCGGCGACCTGTTTCTGGCTTCAGGACAGGGGTCCGCTGCCGCTGAAGAATACCAGAAAGCATTAAAAACCAGCTTTATCGACCCCGACAGTATGTTCGTGATTTCTGACCGTTACCGCCAGATGGGTCGAGAATCTGATGCAAAAACAGTCTTAGGTCGCATCAAAGGCATGAACCTCAACAACGATCAGTTGAAGAAACTTGATGAACGGCTGGGCACCAGTCTGGCTGCACCACAGAAGGAGGAAAATCAATGACCAGGGAAACTTCACTCGCAAGCCTCGATGAGGCTATTACTGAACTGCGTACCTCAATTAAAAACGTTACTGACGCCGAAGTCCGCAAGGAACTCGAAAAAACCCTGAAAAACCTTATGAAAGCCCGCGAAAAGATGAATCCGACGCGGCCGTTTTCATCACTTTATGTCGTCATCATTCCGTTTGTGGCAATTTTCGCCATGATCGGCGCCTACTACTTTCTACACGCCGGAAAATGTGCTGACAGAAAATGAGAACCTACATCTTCGGGCCGGTGCCTTCGCGCCGGCTGGGCATTTCTCTCGGGGTCGATCTGACGCCGACGAAAACCTGCTCTTTTGACTGCCTTTACTGCCAACTTTCTAAAACCACTTTTCACACCTCGGAGCGGCGCGAATTCTGCAATCCTGACGAAGTGCTCGCAGAACTTCGCGAAACACTCAAGGAAATCGCCGTACCTGACTGGATAACAATTTCAGGCACAGGCGAACCAACTCTGCATTCTGGACTGGGTTATATCCTTGCCGAAATCAAAAAGCTGGGAAGCGCGCCGACCTGCGTCATCACCAACTCTTCGCTCCTATACATGCCCGAAGTCCGCAACGAGCTGCTGCTGGCTGACCGGCTGCTGCCAACCCTGACCTCAGTCAATCCAGAAACTTTCAAAAAAATTCACCGGCCAACCAGCGACCTGTTGCTGCCGGCAATTCTTGACGGGCTGAGACTTTTTACGGCGGCTTTTTCGGGTAAAGTGGAGATTGAAATATTTGTCTGCCCCGGAATCAACGATTCAGAAGCGGAAATCATGGCTTTGAGCGAATACCTGAACAGCATTGAAAAACTTGAATCTGTCTACCTCAATACTGCAGTTCGGGTACCGCTTGCCAGCGAAATAAAAACCGCCGATCAGAGTCGCCTTAACCGTTTCAGAGACCTTCTGCAGCTGAAAGTTCCGGTTTCGACAGCTTTTGAACACAGTCTGATACCGCCAAAAGTGAGCAGCTGGAGCAGACCGGCCGCGTCATCTGACATACTCAAACTGCTGCTGCGCCACCCCTGCAGCCAGGACCAGCTGGAAAAAGTTCTCGGATCAGCACCCGAAAAAATAATTGCACTGCTCTCAGAGCTTGAAAAACAGGGACTGATAAGCAAAGAACCCAATGACTGCTGGGCTCTTACCGACTACAGCCAGAATCGCTGAAAATACGTCAGAACGAGGCGCGGGCTTTCTCAGGTTTCAGCCGGAATACAACGTTCGAACTCAGTCTGAGATCTTTTTTCATTTCACAGGGTCTGAACCCCTCTGCTGCAGCAAAGAGCGTGACATCAGAACGGCTGATTTCGCCAAGATCGATAGCGAAATTACCGGCCTGATCTGCAACTACGGCTTTACTGCCGGCAGCGACGCAGGCCCCGGGCACAGCATGACCGGTCACAGCATGAATGACTCTGCCTGAAAGCTGAAAATTCAGCCGGCCATTTTCGCTCAACAGTGCTGTCATCAACTCCTGGAAAGCTTTTCGCGAAACAAACCCGTCGGGCTCACCCAGCTCTGAAGGGAAGGTCCCCGCTGGCAGGTTGCCTGAAAGAATGACTTCCGGCTGGCTCTGGTAGGCAAAAAGACGCATCAACTGTCTGGTTTCGTAAGCTTCTGGTTGATTTTTCCGCAGACATCTGGCCAGTTTCTGAAGATAACAGATGGTTTCCAGATTTCTCAACTTTTCTTCAGGCCTGAAGCTTCCGTCTGGATATCCTTCAATAAGTTTCAAAGAAAGAGTACGAAAAACTGCCAGCAGACGGTCATCCCTGAGATCGAAAAAAGACGGAACCGACTGCCCTTGAGCCGTTATTTCGCGCTTTTCAAGAATGCTTTCAAAAATCAGTGCAAGATCAAGACGGGTCAGCATTTCGTCATTTTTCTGAAAGCCAAAAGCCGAAAAAATTACCAGACAGCTGAGCAGACAGACCAGTGCAAGAAATGATTTAACAGCTTTGATCATAATCAGACTCCGGTCATAAACCAGATTTTACCTTTACGATAAAATCTGAGGCTGCAGATATCGGCAATTGCCTGCAGAGCCTCGACAGGGCTCGAAGCTTCGAATTCCAGGCTGAATAATTCTGGCAACTTGCCTGAAAGTTTGAGTTCAATACCAGCCTGTGCGGCAAGCTCTTCGACTGCCGGCCTGAATGGGGCTTCCTGCAGGCTGATTACCGCCGGAGAATTTTTGTCTTCGTGTGGATTAAGCAGGTTACGACTTTCGCCATTCTGGTCTGGCTTAATCTGGGTTTTCTCTGTCAACCTGACAACCACATCCTGATCTGAATAGCGAACTGCGGCAAGGCAATGCGGCTGAATGTACAGCCTGGCTCGAATAAGATTTTCCTTTAACGGGGAAATGGCCACCCAGCCGATCTTAAGATCTCTGCCGGCAAAAGCCCGGTCAGTAAGATTATCAGATATGGAGACGTCAATAAAATCGAGTGTCAGACAGTTTGCTGGCCCAGAAAACCTTGTTGTTGGCCTGACCAGACGGTTAAATGTTAAAATCAGGTCGGTTCCGGCCTGATTTTCCTGAAGTTTTACAGACATCAGTTCCGGCAGTTCAGAACTGGCATTTGCAAGGCGCCACGAAACTGCTGTGAGCAGAACGCAGAAATAGAAAAGATAAATCAGTCGCTTCATTTTCTGCCTTTCGCACCAAAGAATATCTGCTCAAGACAAAAATATGCCTTGATGCGTGAGACGTCACTTACCCACTCAGGGTCGCCATCAAGTATTTCGACCCGACGGCGCAAAGAATCAACCGTAACAGTTGAGTTTTCAGCCAGTATTGCTTCGGCGGGCACAGGTGTTTTCATGTGGGCCGCAGCCGAGTTCAGGGCATGATTCCATTCAGCCGGTGAAATTGTTTCATGTGGAGCAAATTCGAGAATCTTTCTATAGCTCACAGCCTGAATTTCGAGCAGATTTCGGCATGTACGGTAAACCGGATGGTCAACAGGCACATCGGCAAACGGCATTGGCGAAACTTTTACGCCATCGGTTCTGTTAAAAAGCTGGTAACTCATGACCGCTGAAGCGGCAATCAGAATTCCGGCCAGTGCAAGAACCGCCCGGAAATACATGCGGCGCCGTGACCTTTTGCGACGGCCAGTTACTGCCGGCAGCATTTTTGCACCACAACTGCCACAAAACCTTGCGGCAGAAATGTTTGCCGCACCACAGGTGCCGCATTGCCTTCTGACAATCATTGTCTGCTGACAAGCACTCATCTGTTCAGACGTTGTCTCCATATACCAGAAATCGACATAATTCACCTGGCAGATGATATTTTTTTTCATCATTGTGACAGTCAAAATCGGTACAAAAAAGTCGACAATCTGATAATACCGTGCTAGAATTTTGCCTAAATTAACAGGTTACGGGTCTGGAAGGGGTACACTGAGCGGCTATGACTCCAATTAGAAAGCTGATTTTCATTCTTGCAGATACTATCTGCATTTCGTTTTCACTCATTGCTGCCATCTGGCTGAAATTCGACAAACTCGAACCACAGCACGTTCAATATCTGCTTTTTATCATTCCGGTGCTTATTCCGGTTGGCATGGTCTGCTTCTGGTCCATGGGCCTTTATAACCGCACTCTCAGATTTACCTCGCTGCCGGATATGGTCGCGGTTTTTACTGCTGTAACCGGTTATTCTATGCTCAAATTCTGCTCGATCTTCTTTATGGAAGCTTTTCCGAGTCTGAGTGCAGTTTTTGTCATCGACTGGATGCTGAGTCTGATTTTAATCGGAGCATCACGTATTGCGCCAAGAGTTCTGCTTAACGTCGTCGAGATGAGCCCTTTCCGCTGCTGGCTTTTCAACCGGTCAAACGACAAAGCCAAACGGGTTCTTATTGTTGGTGCAGGTCAGGGTGGCGAAAGCATTCTGCGTGAAATCAAACGCAACATCAACCTGCCTATCGACGTGGTCGGCCTTATCGACGACAGCCCCAAAAAGAAAGATCAGATTATTCACGGTGTTAAAGTGCTTGGTACCACAGAAAACCTCGCCGAAATCGCCAGAAATTTTCTGGTAGATGAGATTATCATCGCAATTCCATCAGCGGCGGGCGGAGAACTCAGAAGAATCGTCAAACTCTGCCAGAATACCAACGTCAGGTTCAAAACCCTGCCGGGCCTTCAGGATATCATCGGTGGCAAACTCGTCAGTCTGCAACTGCGTGATATCGCAATTGAAGACCTGCTGCGCCGTCCGCCTTCCGAAATCAATCTTGCCGAAATTGCCGCCTATGTAACCAACAAAACGGTTCTGGTAACCGGCGCCGGCGGCAGTATCGGCAGCGAAATCTGCCGGCAGATTCTGCCGTTTCAGCCAGAAAAGCTTCTACTGCTTGGCCATGGTGAAAACAGCATTTTTAAAACCCACCAGGAACTGCTCGGCAGCACAAAACTTGGCAATACGGTTCTGATTCCGATCATTACCGACATTCAGGACCGCGAAAAGATCGGGCACCTGTTTCAGGCCCATCAGCCCGAAATCGTGTTTCATGCCGCCGCCCATAAGCATGTTCCTTTAATGGAACTCAATCCTGAAGAAGCGGTTAAAAACAATGTTCTCGGCACCCGGAATCTGGTTGATGCCGCTCACAACGCCAAAGTCGAAAGATTTGTGATGATTTCAACCGACAAGGCGGTCAACCCGACCTCGGTCATGGGAGCGAGCAAGCGCGTCTCGGAAATGATTCTCAAGTGCTATGCCAGGCGCAGCCAGACCAGATTTGTCGCGGTCAGATTCGGCAATGTTCTTGGCAGCCGTGGCAGTGTAATACCAATGTTCAAGGAACAGATCGAAAAGGGCGGCCCGATCACCATTACCCACCCGAAGATGATCCGCTATTTCATGACAATCCCGGAAGCCAGCAAACTGGTCATTCAGGCCGGAGCTTATGGCAAGGGCGGCGAAGTCTTCATTCTCGACATGGGTGAACCGGTGCGAATCGTCGACCTGGCCGAAGACCTCATCAGACTCGCCGGCCTCGAAGTCGGGCGAGATATCGAAATCAAGTTCACCGGCATCAGACCCGGCGAAAAGCTCTATGAAGAACTTTTGACTGCTTCTGAAGGCATTACTGCCACCCGTAACAGTAAAATATTCATCGCCAAACCCGAAGAAGTTGACGAGCAGGCTTTAATGGCTCAGGTAGAAAAGCTTGAAATGGCCGCCAGAGTCGGCAAACCGCGCAATATTATCAGAGGTTTCCAGGAAATCGTACCTTCGTTCGCACCCAACCGCGACATGATTCACAACGAAAAACCCCGCCACGAATCCCAGAAGAAGCCTGAGGGCAAGCCAAAACTTCGTGTTGTCGGCTAAGCCCCTGCTGAATAACAGAAGCCCCCGAAATTCGCTTTTCGGGGGCTTCTGCTTTAAACTGAATTATTCAGGTTTTTCGTTGCCGCTGATTGGCGGGTAAGGCTGCGATGACGGTTTATCAGGCTGAACCTTGTCATCGGCCTTGACTTCGGCATGCGGTGGAATAACCGGCGGATA
>DAOQWI010000021.1:11685-30814 GCA_035342015.1 Candidatus Ozemibacteraceae bacterium
GGCGGATATGGCTGGCTGTCGAGTTCGCCATGAATGCCTTCGGCCGGGTCGCGGTTTTCGCTCTCGTCGTCGATGAGAACCATATCGTCAGAATCTTCGACCTTGGCGAAATACTGGAACAGCTTGCGGTCAAAGGCGCGCATGAATGCTTCGACACAGACCGGATCAAACTGTTTGCCCGAGAATTTCTGCAGTTCGCCGACCGCAGTTTTAACCGTCAAACCTTTGCGGTAAGGTCGATTGGTGGTCATGGCGTCAAAAGCGTCAGCAACACAGATAATGCGACCGGCGAGCGGAATACTTTCACCGGTGAGATGTTCGGGGTAACCGCGACCGTCATAATATTCGTGGTGGTGAAGTACGCCGGGGATCTTGTCGGCGAGAAAGTCTACCGGGCGCAGAATTTTGGCACCAATTGCCGGGTGTTTTTTGATGATGGCGTATTCTTCGTCGGTCAAACGACCGGGCTTGCGGATAATGCTGTCTTTGATACCAATTTTGCCGACATCGTGCAGAAGGCCTGCGTATCTGATGCTTTCGACTTCTTTTGGCGGCAGGTTGAGTTCTTCGGCAATTGCGACTGAATACTGGGTAACCCGGCGCGAATGGCCCTGAGTGTATGGGTCTTTCGCATCGATCGCAGTGGCAAGAACTTCGATGGTAGAAAGATAAACTTTTTGAATATTTTCGTAGAGTCGGGCGTTCTCGATGGCTGAAACCGCCTGATTGGCGACATTCTCCAGAGTTTCGAGATCGTGTTCGTTGAAAGGAATATCACCGGTGCGGTTGAGAACCTGCAGAACACCGACAACTCTGTCTTTTAGCCGCATCGGCACACAAATCATCGACCTGGTGACAAAGCCCGATTTTTTATCGGCACCCTTGAAAAAGCGCGGATCTTTTTCGGTGTCGGGAACGATTACGGGCTTGTTGTTCTGTGCGCACCAGCCTGCCAGACCGGTACCCATCGGCAGGCGAATTTCCTGAAGTTTGGCGCCAACATTCGGGTCGCCCGAAACAATGTGAAAATACAATTCATTGGTCTGCTCATCAACAAGATAGACCGTCGAGGTTTCGCAACGCATAACCTTGGTTGCGGTACTCATAATCTTGGTAAGCAATTCGCGCAGATCAAGAGTCGAGCTTACGACACGGCCAACTTCGAGCAGAGCTCCCATTTCTTCCATGCGCAGTCTGACCAGCTCAACCTCAAGGAAGGTGCTGATCGAGGTGGTTGCCAGTTCACGGAAGGCTGTCAGCGCCACAGCCTCGCTGCTCGACATTTCCTGGAGCAGGAGAACCCCAAATGGATCATTATCTGGCCCGAGAGGAATCAGAACATGCGTTTCGCCGCTTTCATCAGCAACCGGGCCAGTCGGGAAAGGCCGTCTTTCAAGCTTACTGCGGGTGAATTCTTCGCAGTGAAAGTTGAGTGACTTTTCGCCGAAGCCATCATTGAATCTTATTCGTGAAGTCTGGGCCGAAGCGTCGTAAAAAAGAACGCCGAAACCCTTTTTGCCAAAGAGGTCGACAGAAGTACGGCTGAGAATTTGAAGAATCACATCGGTATTCTTTCCGCTGGAAAGAATCTGCTTCTGGGCTTCGTAGAGAAGCTGCTGATGTAAAACCTTTAAACCTTCGGCCACCTTGCTGTGGTCTCCTTAAATTGACGTATCAAACATTCAGTCGAATCGCTGCAGTCATAACATGACAGTTTTCTGCAGATATTTCTGCGGTTTCCCGTTTCCGTCGAGCCAGACCACCGTATAATCACAGCGCAGCAACCCCCATTCAGAGACTGGCGCCACCGGCAATCTTTCTATCTCACGCTGCCACCAGCACGCTGGCGTCAGCCCACCAATCGAGCGACCGGTAACTACTGAACCGGTATCATGCTGCAGAAAACAGCCCTCTGACTCCATGGAAGCGATAACGGTCGGAAAACCGGTACCACAGCCAAAAACAAAAATACCTGCCTTATCAGAACCGTATCGCCATGCAAGAGCCTGACGATAATCGAAGTCTGTGCCATTCACATTAATGATTACGGGTAAGTCGTCGGTTTTGTTTCTGAAAAATTTATCAAGAAAAACGTGCGGTGGCTCAACCGGAATTTTTCCGGTACCGTCGACCACACTGAGCATCCAGAATGATTTTTCGGCGCCGCCAAAAAGCAGCGAACCGCGCCCGGGGCATGCTTCTGCCAGGTTTGCAGGCCTTATCAGAGGACGATCAGACTGCATAAGTGCAGAACGACCGGCATTTCTGGCAATTGCCTGTTCACCAAGGAAAACCACATCGATTCCACTGTCAAAGAGCATTTCTATCTGCGCTTCGAGCCTTGCAGCCGAAGCAAACAAACCATCAGCATTGCATACAACAATGCAGCCTGTACCTGCCTCTGCCCGTACCGACGCTGTCAATCTGCGAAGCTGAGCCTGCTCGACTTCGTGCTGAATTACTCCGGTAAAGGCAATAGCTAGCATAGGCAATTAATTGTATCACATACCCATGATGTCTACAACAAAAACGCTGAATTTATAAAATACCGCAGTTCACTGTCAAAAATGCGAAATCCAGCTGAGCCCAATCGATTTTTCTTCGAGATTATTCTGTGTATGCAGATCGTTCTTTTCGTTGTTTTCCTGATATGCCAGTTCAAGAGAGTTCGAAGAACTGAATGATTTTTCTACCCCAACCCGCCAGCCGTTTCGACTGTGAGTCGAATAAAGATAGTTTTCAAACTCAAGATAGTCGCGGTCGACAAATTCGGATTTCATACGAAATCTGAGCGTTTCTGTAATCAGATAATCATAACCAAGAATGGCTCTGAGCTCATCTTCATCAGGGTATAAAACCCTTTTTTCGTCATAGCGGCGCCGCAAAGCGCCAAGCACCAGGCTGGCGCGTGATTTTCCGTAGGTAAAAAAGCCTTCATAGGTCAGGGCATTGATTCTGAAATTTTCGCTGCCAGCTTCCACAAACTTGTTGAGTTCATCGCTCACAGTAATAGTCTGAGCCATGTTGGCGCTGTAATAATAATCGACCGCCAGGGCCAGATAGTTACTGTGCCCGTCATGGTGAAAATACAGAGGGGATTCGCGGTCAAAATCGGTTTTGCGGTAAGTATCGCGCAGACGCAGAGTCAGATCGCCCGCCGCGTCGTAAGCGGTCTCAAAACCGGCCGCCACTTCCCCCATCTTGTTATCGAGTTTCACGTATTCACGGTTGGTCAGCTCACCAAATGCACGCAGATAGAGCTCGCCGCGGCGTCGTTCACGCATGTAACGAGCCTGTGGGTCGTCGTCACGCGGATTCTTCGCATAGGTGGTGTAGTAATCAACTGCATTTTTAGCCGACATCGCCCCCGGAAAATTTTCAAAATAGTCTCTGCTGCCCCTTGCTGAGGCCGCCACCTGTACATAGCGATCATGTCCCGGCAATCTTGAGGCAACTTCGAAACCGGCACGCCCTTCCCTGAAGTTACTGTCGACGTCAAAGTCATATTCGCGTTCTTCGAAAGAGCCATAGAGACTGAAGTCGGTACGCATGTTGAATTCATGCGTCAACTGGGCCCGACCACGGTGTGACTTGTAATTGAGACTCTCCTGATCTTTAACTTCGAGTATATTGTTGAAGTAATCAAACTGGGCATAATCATGATCGCCGGCAGCGATGCCCCAGGTTACATTCAGAAGATGGTCGAGTTCACGGTATCTGAACGAGGCAACATCGCGACTGAGCGGTTCTGAGTCGTTGTAATGGCGGTAATACAGATTTTCTTTGATATCGAGATAGTGCGTTTCGTTCAGGTCTGATTTGAGCGCCATGTAGAGGTCGCTGTAGCCACCCATGAAACTTTTGTCATACTGCTGTTTTTCGAAAGTCGGAGTAGTGGTGGCGGTATTGTAGACATAGGCGTTCCAGTCACGGCGCATGCTGTCGACGGATGATCGGGAATCATAGTCGAACTCGAACTTTATCGCATCAGCAAACAGAGGAACCACAGCCATCTGCAGCAGCAGGGCTGTTACCAGCAGTAATCTTTGCACAGCTTCAGGTCTGATCATTAGGTTTTCCGACAGAACTTTCAGATATGGCAATACGCGTCACTAATCGGCAGATGCCTGAAAATACCTGACGATATTTTTGCAATTTGCCATAGCTTTGCAAAAACATGCGTTTGATTGCAGGCCGCAGATTTTTGCGGTTCGCTGACGGCGGGTTGAAAAATACCGGGCAAAATTGTAATATGCTTCAAAATATGATGAACACAGAAAGACACCCACTGCTGCTTCTACCACCCAGTCGCAATCTGACCGTAAAAATGGTCGATGGCAGATTCGTCATTCACGAAATGCCTGAGTGGCTGGCTGGCTACCTTGGCCGCACCGCCGCCGAGCTGCAGGGCAAACCTGTAGACAAGGTTCTTGAACCGGTATTGCCCGGCATAGTCGAACTGATCGAGCGAACTCACGATGCCACAGCCATGAGCGGCTTTCGCGTGGCTCTGAAAGATACCCGGGGTCAGACACACCAGCTGCTGCTTGATTCAGTAGTCAGACCAGGGCCTGGGAACGAAGAACTGACAAGTATTCTACTTCAGGAAGTTTCGGCAACACCGCCGGCAATGATCGAAGAAGCAAGCTTCTGTGGTCTGATCGGCGTCTCAGATGCAATGCAGCAGGTTTTCAACAAGGTGCGAATGTATGCGCTGTCTGACGCCGCAGTGCTGGTTACCGGCGAAACCGGAGCCGGCAAGGAAGGCATTGCCGCCGCGGTTCACCAGATGAGTCGGCGGGCCCGGGGCCCGTTTGTCACCATGAACTGTTCGGCCATTACCGATACTCTTTTCGAAAGCGAGCTGTTCGGGCACGAAAAGGGCTCATTTACCGGCGCGATCAAGTCACATCGAGGTCGTTTTGAACGTGCCAATGGCGGCACCCTGTTTCTCGACGAGATTGGCGACCTGCCGCAGCTATCGCAGGCCAAACTGCTGCGCGTTCTTGAAACATCACAGATCGAGCGGGTCGGTTCTGAAAACCCAATCAAGGTCGATGTCAGAATCATTGCCGCCACCAATCGCAATCTCGAAAAGGCCAGTCTCGAAAACGTTTTCAGATCTGATCTTTTTTACCGCATCAATGCGCTGCAGATACGTATTCCGCCGCTCAGACAGAGAAGCGAAGATCTCGAACTGCTGATCCAGCATTTTATCAGGCAGTTCAACCAGAAATACGGCCGAAATGTCGTCTGTCTGACACGTGAAGCGGTGCAGCTGCTGAAACAGTATCAGTGGCCTGGCAATGTCAGAGAATTGCGTAACCTCATGGAAAGACTTTTCGCCGAGAATCAGACCGAAGTTATCGGGCTTCGGGCTCTCAAGGAATGGTATGAGGAACGCATGAATGCCGCACGCTATGCTGGCGGATCAGGTTATACCGAAGTTGCCATTACCCCCGACCGACAGCCGATTGCACTCGGCATGCCTGACGACAACACGCTTGCGATCGGCAATGGCAGCATAAAAATCCAGCAACCGGTCAACGGCGACAGAAAATTTTCTGCCGAAGAGCTTCGCCATGCTTACCGCCTGGCGGGCGGAAACATCACGAAAGCTTCAGAATTTCTGGGGATTCACAAAGCCACTTTTTATCGGGCTCTGAAGAATCTTAATCTGCAGCGCGAAGACCTCGAAAAAATCTGAATCAGGCAGGGGTCGGCCCGGGAGCCGGAGCAGATACTGGCTCAGCCGGCGGATTTTCAGCCCGTTCGACCCGGTTACGGCCATTGCGCTTGCAGACATACAGTGCTTCGTCGGCCATTTTTATCATTTCGGTAGCACTTTCAGGCTGATTGATCGGCATCGAGCAGACTCCGACGCTTATGGTTACCTTCAGATCACCGGTCGGGCCGGCAAAGATCGCTGATTCGACCCGCTGGCGAAGTCTTTCGGCAAGCAGCATGGCACCATCCGGTTCGGTTTCGGGCAGAATCACGGCAAATTCTTCACCACCGTAACGGGCAGCGATATCGGTATCACGAACCGTGTCGCGCACGATTTTGGCGACTTCGCGCAGCACCATATCGCCGGTCTGGTGACCGTAGGTGTCGTTAAACTTTTTGAAATGGTCGATATCGGTCATCAGATAGGACAAAGGCTTGCTGTAGCGTCTGGCACGGCGGTATTCCTCTTCGATCTTCGCCTGAAAGTGTCTTCTGACGACAAGACCGGTCAGACCGTCTATGGTGGCCAGGTTATATAGACGTGATTTTTCGATGACCACTGCAGCCTGGTTGGCCATGGTCAGAGCAGTCTGCAGGTCTTCGTCGTTAAAGCGACCTTCGCGGCGATTGACGACGTTCATAACGCCGATGGCGGTGTCTTTAATCATCAATGGTACGCAGATCAAGGTTCTGATGCTGTCGCGCTCGGCATCGCGAAACGCAAAACTTTTGTCTTTGCGAACGTTCTGAATCAGACGCGGTTTACCCGAATTGAAAACCTCGCCGGCAATGCCGATACCGCTCTTGAACTGCTGTTTAAGGTTTTCGTCGATGCGGGCCTCGCCTTCGATGCCAAAAACCACAGACTTTTCGACAAGCTCTTCGTATTTGTCATCAAGAAGGAAAAGCGAACCACGCTCGGCATTGAGAACCTGAACGCCGCGACTGAGAATGGCATCGAGGGTTTTTCCGAGGTCGCCCATGAAGCTGACAGCTTTGCTGACTTCGTTGATAATTGCCAGTTCTCTGACTTTGCGTGCCAGATCGTAGTTCTTTTCTTTCAGTGATTCGAACTGCTGAATCAGTCTGGTGACTGCCCATTGCAACGGCACCATGACCAGAATCGGTGTCACTTCGAGAATAAAATCATAGTTGAACAGCAGTATTCCGGCAATCAGCCAGGCTACAGCCGAGCCCAGGCAGATGGCATTGGCCGAGAAGCCGGGGGTTTTCCAGAGCAGGTAGGCTGCCCCGAAAGCAAAGACAAAAATAAGAACGATCGTCGTCTCTACGGTACTGCGGTGCAGAAAGCGCCGGTTGAGAATATTATGCAGCAGGTTGGCATGGATTTCGACGCCGGACAGCGCACCATAGGGGCAGAATTTGAGATCTTCGGAGATACCGGCGGCTCTGGTGCCAATCAGCACCAGCCGATTGGTAAAAAAGCCATGCGGGTATTTGCCGTTCAACACTTCGGCATAGCTGATTTCGTCAAAATGCCGGTTACCACCGGCGTAGTTAACCAGATATGATTTTTCACGCTGGCCGGACTCAGGTTCATAGCAGTCAAAAAACGGCAGCAGCCGGTCACCGACACGCATGCCAAAACTTTCTACGACCGGTTTTACGCCGAGATATGCTTCGGCTGCGGCTATACCGAAAATATTACTGGTAATTTCGCCGTGTTTTTTCTGCAGGCGCAGTTTGCGAATGACGCCGTCAGGGTTGAGAACATTGTGATCGATGTCAATGAAGCCTTCGTGCGGTCTGGCTTCGAGCAGAATTGGAACCGGTCTTGCCCAGCCGGCCTTTTCGACAAATTCGAAAGTTTCGGGGTCAAGAAAGGTGGTTTTCGAAGCAATTCTCGGCAGAACGACGCGCCCGAATCTGAGAATCTGCTGTGCGAATTCCTTGTCGTCTTCGGGACCGGCAAGCGACGGGTCGTTGAAAAGAATGTCAAAGGCAACGACCTTCGCCCCCTCTTTTTTAAGGGTTCTGAGGAGACGGCCATGCGTGGCACGCGGCCACGGCCAGGTACCGAGCTCGCCGATACATTCCTCGGTAATGCTTATCAGAACAATGTCATGGTTTTTTGCCATTTCGCCGCGCTGCTCGAAACGGAAATCGAGGGTAGCATTTTCGATGCGGTTGAAATAGCCGAAATAAAACAGCAGTGTCGTTGCCAGAGCTACGATCAGGGCAAGAACGAATTCCCATAGAGGTATCAGGCCGGCCGGCTTTTCAGAGGTCAGCCTGATAATCTCGCTGGAATTGAGGAAGTCTTCTGTCTGCGGTTTTGGACTCATTTAGGCCGGAACAGCCACCTGGGCACGCAGTTTTTTCATTTCGCGAAAAGCTTCGTGAAACATTTTATCTGAGCGGGGCAGAAGCTTAAGGGCTTCTTTGTAGTTGCGAATGGCCTTTTCAACCTTTGCCTGATCTCTGAGGCGATCGGCACGAGTCTTGTAAAGCTTGCCAAGCTTGCGGCGTGATTCGACAAAACGGTCTTCAAAGACATTTACCCCGGTATAAGCCGGTGCGAAGGGGTCGGTTACCGAGAACGAAGAATAGAGATCGAGGGCTTCCTCGTAGTCTTTAACGGCCTGTTCCCAGACTTCGGGGGCTTCGAATTCTTCAGTTTCGACGAATTCGTCTTCTTTGAGATTCTGGTGAATCTTTTCCTTGAGCTGTTCAAGAAAGGCGTGATAAACGTTATCGCGACTGTCGAGCAGCAACTGAGCGCGTTTGAGCATGGTTGCGGCATGGGCATATTTGCCGGCGTGGCAGGCCTTATTGATTTTGGCGAGATAGGGTCTGATGATACAGCGGCGGCAATCAGTGAGTGCAGCCTTGATGTAACTGATAAAGCGATGGCTTTCAGGCAGGCCGCTCACCAGTTTCAGAGCCGCCTGGTATTCAAGAATGGCTTCACCGAAGTTGCCGGAGCGGGTGAAATCATCACCGCGTTCGACAAACGGGGTCATTTCGATATGCAGCAGGTGATCGCGCTGTTTTTCGCGGGCCTTGTCAAGCAGGGCCTTAACTTCTTCGAGAAATTTGACGTTTTCGTCGCGGGCAAGTGATGTAGCTTCTTCGAGCTCTTCGACAGCAACCTGCCAGGCCTTGTTGCGCAGTGCAGTTTCGCCCTTTTCGCGATGCACGCCGGCCAGATGTTCATCTACTTCAGCAATGCGACCGGCGATAATGCGCTTGATGTCTTCCTCTTCTTTGGTTACCGGCGCCTTCGGGTCAATCTCACGGATGCTCTGGTATTCTTCAGAAGCCTTCAGATAGCAAATTTTTGCTGCGCCCCATTCTGACGCGCCTTTTTTGGCATCACCGTCTTTGATAAAAGACTGAATCACCTGAATGTTTTCGCTGTTCATCTGCAACTTCTCCTTCGTAACTTACTTTTTCTTTTCGGCCGTCTTTTTCATGCGCTCTGAGGCATTTTTGGCATCAAAAAAGTTTACCCCGCGACCTTCGGGCTCACCGGCCTGATCATAAGCACTGGCGGCTTCTTCAAAGTTTTCGAGCCGGTAGTGAATATATCCTGATAAGGAATTGGCATCCTGGTTGCCAGGATCAAGTTCAAGCATGCGGCTGATCGCCACCGCAGCCTTTTTAAAATCTTCAAGCTGAACATTGACGAGCGCAGTATCCCACCAGATCTGAGACGCATCGGGGTATTTCCTGGACAGCCGGTTAAAATCGACGAGTGCCAGGGTATATTTGCCGTCCTTCATCTTGCGCGAAGCGGCAACATACTGGGAATCAGCCGCGAGAGCCGCGTTTGCTGCCGAAGTATCTGCGCCGGCTGCTGTTTTTGTGCCAGAATCAGCCTTCGCCCTGACTGACGCCGGCGAGCCGCCGGCCGACAGATCGAGCTGCCCGCCGGCCTGTGAATATTCGACGAGAGCGCGCACCTGGCTGCGGTATTCAGAAGCGGGAAAAGCTGCGAGAAAGGCTTTTGACCAGCCAACTACCGCTTCATGCACGCCAAGCACCGCGCGCAGGCGGATAGCCTGAAAATAGGCCTTCTCAACCAGCGGTGAAGCCGGGTGATGGGTAAGAATCTTATCGTAGGTTTTGCAGGCTTCGAGCAGTTCGCCAAAACCGGTTGTGGCTTCGGCGAGGTCCATGAGGACCTTGTCCATGCCAGCCTTTTCGGGGCCATCTTTAAGTGAATCCTGGAGACCGAGAATGCGGCTGACCAGTTCATCTTTAGCGCTGCCGGCAGCAGTTTCAACCTGAAGAACCGACCGCAACAGAGTTGCGGTCTGCGGATCAGCCTTTTTCATGCCCTTGCCGGCGGCAGGCGCAGAAACAGCCAAAGGTTTGGCCTTGTCAGAAACTGCCCGGGCAGCAACTGCTGTTTTAGATGTATTTACAGGCTCAGGCCGGGCAACCGGTTTTTCTTCGGGCGGTGGGGCTTCTTCCATTTCTGTGATCTCGTGATCTGCCTGAGGGCGTTCATCAGGAAGAATATCGTCGTCAGATTCAACCGCAGCTGCGGGCTCAGGCTTTGCCGGCCTTGCGACCACTTCAGGCTTTTTAACCGCTGGCACTGGTTTTTCAGGCGCAGCTTTTGCAACAGACGCTGTCTGGGGAGCCTCTTTTTTCTCTGTTTCTGAAGAAGCAGCCTCTTCTTTAAAACCCTGGGTTTTCATAAATGACTTTGCCAGTTCACAGTATGGGCTGCGGGCATGATCGCGCTTGAGCTGTGCAAAAATGCTGTTAACCCGGCCCTGATTACCAAGGCCTGAGTTCGCCTGCAGCAGCCGGAAAAGAGCTTCAGCCTTTTCTTCGGCTGATTTCACCGATTCGCTCAGAGTCGCAAAAGTTCTGGCGGCATCGGCGTAGCGACCAGCTTCCAGCTGGCAGTCGCCAAGCATAAACCGGGCAAGATTCTGCTGTACACCGCTGCCGGCCTGTTCAGTCGCGTATTCAAGACTGCTTATGGCTTCGGTTAAATTACCAGCAGCTCTCTGTTTGAGAGCTTCAGACATCATATCAGTTGCTTTGCGCGAAGCAAACACGGGAACAGTGGTGCAGGCAAGACTGCAGGCCACGGCAAATGCCATTCCCAAACGACGAAGGTCCGTCATTTTATCTTTCCTCAAAGGATGAATTGGTTACACGTACAACGCAACAGGATAAAACATACCCCCCAGTTGCAGCAAGCAGAATTACGCACAACAGAATCAGATAGTCATCGAGAGAATTCTCATGCGTAAGGTCGGTCTGAATAAAAACATACCAGTCTGGCAGATAGCGCATATCAGAATGTTTTAACGCGGCGGCAGTCTGCAGAAGTACCCGGTTATTGCGCCACACAATGCCACTGATCGGTTTCTCTTCTATTTTGGCTATCGGCAGCAGGGCAGCACTCAGGTTAACCTGCTGCGCCACAATCTGTGAGTCATGGTGACCGATAGCTACACCGCTGCGTTCGGTGAAAATGAGGCTGTCGGGACCCTTACTGGTTTTGTCGGCCATTTCACTGAGGTAACTGACATCGACCATTGCCGAGAGGCAGGCCACCGGCTGGCGCAATTCGTTGCGCACCGGTACGGCAACCCACCACACCGGCCGTTTCTGCTGTTGGTCATAAATAACCGGGCCACAGAAAAAAGGAACGCCGCCTTTTATTGTTCGGCAGTCGCGATCGTCAGGGTCTGAGGCAAACAGCTCTGCATCCCCGGCAACAGCAAGTATGCTGCCTGAGAGATTTTTGAGCGCCAGAGCGCGAATATGTCCATCATCGAGCATCAGCGCCAGAAGATTATGAACCGGCACGGCCGGCGAAGATTCTGTTGAAAAGAGCCCGGGCAAATGGCCGATAAATTGAACAGCGTGCAGAATCGGGTAAAAAAACTGATCAAAACCGGCGGTAATCAGCCGAATGCTTTCGGGAACAATACCGGCCAGCAGTGTAATTCTTGCATGTTCCTCTTCTGAGATTGAGACCAGACCAAAAGGCGGTGCAGCTTCTTCGCTCTCAAACTGAAGACAGCCAAAAGTGCCAAGATAAAAAAAGCGCATCAACGCCGCATCTGGAACAGTCTGCCACCATTCAAAGCCACGACCGACATTGACAAGTTCCTGTAATATGGAAGCCATAGGTGCTTCAAGTGATTCGAGCAGCAGAGCGAAGTCAATGCGCCATTCGGCAATGTTGTCAGCAAAACCCCTGCCGGGTTTAAACTGGCGCAGCACCGGCAGTCTGCCAAGAAGCGTCAGAGAGTTTTTAACATTGGTAGCAGGGCGGGCTGCTGCAGAAACCGCAATCTGAATGATTGCCTGCGACCTGGCCTCGGCAACCAGTCTTGCCTGGCGCTGCGGAAACCGGTACAGCCAGAAGGCGAGAACAAGCATCGTAAGCCCGGCAACCAGGCCGGCCAGATAGCGGGTCTGCGCTTTTCCCGAGCGATAACTTTTTGATAAAAAAAAGACTGAATTTTTCATGGAATTATGCCGATATATTTATCAGGACAGGGAAAAATGTAGTCAGATACAGGAGGCACCCTATGCTTTGCCCACAATGCAATGCTCCGATGATTCGCAGATCTCATACCGGTCGTCAGACCCCCTATTTTACGCTCAACTGCAGCCACTGCAAATTCGTCATATTTTACCGCGGCCAGTTCAATAACGAAGACTGACAAAAGGCTTTTGCCACTTTCAAGTCACGGGTTCATGCTAACTTAACCTCGTGGCAAAATCAAGCGGACAATCCACTGTCGGGAATTCTCCCGGGATTGTTAGCAGTGTTTTTCTGTGCTAGAATGCCCGCAATTTTCGAACCGATTTAAACCGGAGATTGCATGGCAAAACCTTCTGATACCGTTCGGCCGCTCGATATTTTTTATCTGATTTCCGGCGCCCTGCTGCTTGCGTTCAGCATGACCGCCTTTACCGTCCCGAACCGGATCGCCCCGGGTGGCATCTCCGGCATTGCCACGATACTTTTCTTCGTTGTCAAAATGCCCGTGGGCTTTACCATTCTTATCTGCAATATCATTCTGATTGCCATGCAGGCAAAAATTATCGGGCGCGGCTCAGCCTGGAAAACCCTCTTCTCGATCATCGTCAATTCTGCAGCCATTGAAGTCATGATGAACGTTATGCCGGTAGCACCAATGACCACGAACCCAATACTTGCCGGTCTTTACGGCGGCATTCTTTCGGGTATAGGTGTCGGCATCACCTTCAAGGCAGGTGGCACCAGCGGCGGCATGGATATCGTCAGCCAGATACTTCACTACAAATACCGCATTCCGATCGGTGACGTCACACTCGTCTCGAACATTGTCGTCACCGGCCTTGCCGGTTTCACTTTCGGAGCTGAGCTGGCGCTTTATGGCCTTATCACCGTCTTTTTTACCAGCAAGGTAATTGATGCCGTGCTCGAAGGCATGTCTGTATTCAGAACCGTGACGATCATTTCAAAACAGTCGGATGTGATCGGCTGGGCCATCATAGAAGAACTGCATCGCGGCGTCACCAGCCTCGAAGGCATCGGCATGTATTCAGGAAAACCTGTTGGCGTATTGCTGACGGCCATTCGTCGCGGCGAACTGCCGATATTGCGGCGCATTGTCTACGACAACGACCCCAAAGCCTTTGTAATTGTCGGTGACGCCCGCCAAGTCATCGGCCACGGGTTTACCAAGCTCGAAGACGAAGTCAGATTCCAGAAGGTTGCTGACGAAGAATGACTTCAGTTCTCATAATTGCCGATATCGAAGGTTCAACCGGCTGCCATAACCGTCAGGATTCGCAACTGTTCAACGACGGCTGGGTCAGAGCCTGTGTCGAACTTTCACGCGATATCGACCAGATCGGGCGACAGCTTCTCAACAGCGGGGTCAGCAGAGTCCGGGTCAAGGATTTTCACCGCACCGGCTATAACCTGTTCAGGGAAATTATAGACGAAGGTATTGAAATAGATCAGGGGTATCAGATTGGCCCGATTATTGGGATCGGCGAGGCCAGAGGCTTCAACTGCCTGCTGATGACCGGCATGCACGCAGCTTCCGGCACAGACGGGTTTCTACCCCATACCCTGACTTCAAAATTTGCCGGAATTTTTGTTAACGGTGAACCGTTAACCGAAGCCGAGCTGTTTGCAGCATCGGTAGCCCCGGCCGGGCTGGTTCCGACGTTTTTTTCAGGCTGTGAAACAGCCTGTCGGCAGGCCGCCAGAGCCATAAAACATATTAAAACTTTTATGGTCAACAAACCGCTTGCCGAAACACCTCAAAGCATCAGAGAAAACCTTGCCCATGCTGCCGTCAGCTCACTGAACAGTTTCTCTGAAAAACCATTCACCCCGGAAGGGCCTTTCAATGTGGTTGTAAAAATGCGCGACGGGGAAAAAGCCGCCGCGAAACTGCGCAAAACCTGGAAATTCCCTGGAGAAAGCGATGAACTGCATTTTTCGAGTGACAATATCCACACTCTCTACTGGCAGCTCGTCCGCCTTGCCTATCTGAAACCTTTTTACGAAAAGCATCTGGCCACGGCAATCAACATTGCCAATATGAGCGGACGCCTGACCCAGATATGGGCCAGGCGTCGCGCAAAAAAGCTCGGTCTACTCTGAATCAGCTTTCGTGAAACATGAAGTCGATGCAGATCGTTGCCGCAAGGCTGATCAGATTCATTGAAGAGTCAGAGTGAATGTCAACTTCGTAATCGTCAGCAGTTGTCAGCAGTTCTCGGGTAATGCCGCCATAAAGGTGCCTGATGGTGGCGATGCCATTACCGTTATTGTCTCTAAACTGAAACAGCCTGAATTTCCAGCAGCCTTCAATGCTGCCAAGAGACTGGCCGTTTCCGTCTTCGACACTGACCACAGGGCGAAACAGAGAAAAACAGTGTTTAAAAACGCAAAGTATCTTGCCGTCGGCGTTATGTACAGTAAAAACAGATTTCAGCAGCGAAGCCGGCTTGGTAATTCGCAGAACTTCGCCACCTTCGACATTTTTCATCAACAGGGTTACCGGCAGAAACGCCTTGTCGAGAAAGGCTCTGGCAAAAACCTGCGACAGCGGCGTCTGCTCTTCGACCATCGCCAGACCGCGGTCATTCTCAGGGTCGGCAATCAGGTAGTATTCGCCAACGCTGGTTGCACCAACCAGTTCTCTGACGAAATACTTTTTTTTCATCGGTATTGAAGCCATGATTTGTCTCCTGGCTTACCAGATTTTCAGGGTAGTGCTGGCAGACCATTCCAGCGGACCAACACCCATCTGAGTAGCGGCATCGAGCATATCGCCGTAAACATCGGTCGAAATGGCAGCTTTAATCTGGCTGACTTCAGGAACTTCACCGGCTTTGAGAGCGAGGGCGGCAAAACCCTTGCGCCAGGCATCTTTCTTGGCGGCATCGGCAGTTCCCTGCCAGGCAGCGCGAATCAGATACCAGGTGAGCTGAAAGTCATCGAGAGCCTGACGTTCTTCGTCTTTAAGAGCGGCAAAACCGGCTTTAACCCTTACCTTAATGGCGTCGATGGTTTTTGCATCAGGCCAGACGGGTTTTTCGGGATTTGCAATAAAAGCCAGATATTCAGAGAGAGCTTCAACTGATTGGTTGGTCACATTGAATTCAGCCTGATCGACAACCAGCTTGAAGCTGTCGTTTTTGAGTGCCAGAAACTGTTTGGCGGCAGCGTCATCGGTAAGGGCTGCAGCGCTTTCAAGAAAATCCTTTTCGAGATCCTGGCGGATTTCTTCCTGGTCTTCTTCGCCAAGCTGAGAGAGTGAATCAACCAGTTCAATCACCTGTACAAAATTGTCGCGGTCTTCTCTGGTCATGGTCGAAACTTCGGCGGTGATAGCGTTCAGAAAAGCTTCTTTCTGAGCAACTGTCATACGTGTTCCGAGCACGAATTCAAGTATGCGGTTGTGGCAGTCGATTACATAGCCGGTAACAGGCGGTTCACCAGCAACGATAATGTCATCGTTGAGACCGGTGTTAACGTCGGCAGCACCGGCAAAAGCAGTAAGAAACATGCAGAAAGTAACCAGAAACGCGATAGAAAGCCTCTTCATAACTTCCCCCTTATATGCAAGGTCATAACAGCGCCATGATATATACTAAACCCGTTTTGGTCAACACCCAGCCCAAAACCGGCGAAGCCTCAAGCATTTGCGAAAAAGAGTTGGGTATGGCGGGTTGATAATATGGTATTTTATCTCCCGGGCTGACTGCCTGATGCAATTTTCTTTCGATACAGAGAGGTTGAAAATGACGGTTAAATCGCAATTCAAGGTTGATACGCAGATTCAGAAAGAAATCGAAGATCTCGTAACCGACTTGAGGTCGACTCTTATTACCAAGCGCCTCAAAGCAGTCAAGGCCCTCGGCAGGCTTAAAACCCCTATTGCTGTCGAACCCATCGCCTCCGTGATGAACGACCGCTCACGCGAAGTGCGCTGTGCTGCCATCGAAGCCCTTGGCCTCATCAATCCGGGGAACCTGCCCGACCTGCTTCTGCCGCTCGTTCGCGACAAGTCAGCCGACGTGCGTCTGCGCGTCGCCCACGCTCTTGGCAGCTGTGACACAAGCGAAGCGACTGAGGGTCTGATGACTCTGATGCGTGACCCGCGCGACGAAGTTGCCGGCATGGCAGCCCGCAGTCTGGCCCGCCATCCACGTGCCAGCCTCGCCCTTCTGATCAGGCAGTTTGGCGATAAATCCTGGAAAATCCGTTCAAGATCAGCCATCGCTGTCGGCAAAATGGGAAAAGGAGCCGCCGAAGCCCTTAAATCAGCTGTTGAAGACAATGATTCGAACGTCAGATTCTGGGCAGCCATCTGTCTGGGGCATCTGCGCGACCGCACACACACCAAGGTTCTTCTCGAAAAGTTGCAGGACCGCGATATCGGCGTCAGAATCGCCGCCCTGCGCGCCTTAAGGGAAATTGGCGACCCGAATGTCGCAGCCAAACTTTTCGAAGCACTGTCGCAGCCCTCAGAAATAATCAGAGACCTGATCTACGAAATTCTCAAAGATTTCGGCACCCATTCGATTCCGTATCTGATGGATTCGTTGTCGAGCGAATACTGGATGGGCCGGGCCCTTGCCGCTCAGGCCCTGACCGACATGGGCAGTGAAGCGGTTTTTCCTCTGGTTTCGGCTCTCGAAAGCCAGGACAAGGAAAGACGCTACTGGGCGATCAAGATTCTCGGCAAAATGCACGAAAAGAGCGCCTACCCGGAAATCCGCAAGTTTCTCTCTGACCCTGACCCCGAAATTCGCATGGCGGCACTCGAAGCCATGAGCTTTTACAAAAACCCCGACGCGCTGCCAAACATCATCGAACGCTTTCTCGACCCGGCATGGGTCGTGCGCAAGCATGCCTGCAAAGCCATTACCAGCTTCGGCGGCAAAGCGGTGCCAAGCCTTCTCAAAGCCCTGAATTCGGCTGAAGAAGACGTCAGATACTGGGCCCTGCGCTCGATCGGCGAAATAAGACCAGCAGGCGTCTATACACATCTGGTGCGATTGTTTAAAGACCGTTCCTGGACCATCAGAAAAACCACTTCCGATGTACTTGGCAGTTACGGTGAAGAAGCTCTGATGGAACTTTCGGTGCTCGCTGCCGATACTTCCGACTCTGAAACACGCTACTGGGTTCTTCGCTCTCTTGGCAAGATCAAATCCAGCATGTCGCTGCCACTGCTGTTCAAGGCTCTGGAAGACGCTTCCGAGTCGATTCGCGATGCGGCACAAAAGGCGCTTGCCAATTATGGCGCAGAAATCATCGATGATCTGTTTGCCCTCTTTAAAAGCGAAAAACGCAGCCTGCTCGAAAGCGTCTGCAGTACTTTTCAGCGCATGCAGCCAGAACTGATCGTACCGCGCCTGCTCAGAAACCTCGGCAAATTTGACGAACATGTAAATTACTGGGTCCGCCGCACGCTACTCGGGTTCAAGAACGAGGCAAGACCTCAGATAATTCAGCTGCTGCAGAGCAAATCTGAAGAAATCAGGCGCCAGGCAATTCTCTGCCTCGGTCAGATCGGTTCTTCAGACGACAGTGCCGCCGTACAGCCGCACCTCAAAGATGAATACTGGCCGGCCCGCATCGCTGCAGCCGAGACACTTGGCATTCTTGGCGACAATTCATCGGTAAGCGCTCTTACCGAAGCACTTGAAGACGATGACGAAGATCTAGCGATGGCCGCCATTGTTTCACTGGGGCGAATCGGTGATGATCGTGCGGTTCCGGGGCTTATTTCGACGCTGCAGCGCGAATCATGGTCACTCAAGTTTCAGGCGATCAGAATCCTTGGCGAAATGCGCGTCAACCGTGCTTTTATCGACCTTATCAAACTGCTCGACGAAGACAATCTCGATCTTAAGAATCACATTATCAAGGCTCTGGCACGCACCAATCACCCACGCTGCTATGAAGAGCTCAAAAAGCGCTTTGACCGCGAAAAGGAAAGCGATACGCGCCTGGCATATATCGAAGCCCTTGCCGAACTCGGCAACCCCGAAATCGTGCCCGAATTCATCAGAATGGCACAGCCGGAAACCGCCTGGGACGAACGCCGCGTCGCGATCAGAGCTCTCGGAACCCTGCGTGCCGCCACGGCCAGAACCGTTCTAATTCAGGCTCTGAAAGATAAAGACCCGATTATCAGCCGCGACGCACTTGCAGCGCTCGAGTCGATACTGCCCCCGGAAGAATTCATCAAAACCGAAAAGGCCATTGCCAACGCCCGCAAGCAGCAGGAACTCTTCCAGAAGGCATTCAATGAAGGCATGAAGCAGATGCGCCAGGGAGCGATGCGCGAAGCTGAAAAGTTTCTTAAAGAAGCGGTCAAAATCAACCCGAGGGCGGCCTATGTATATTCGGCCCTCGGCAACCTCTACTACAAAACCGGTAAGCTCATCGACGCCACCAAGGCCTACGTGATGGCAACCGGTATCAGCCCCGAAGATATCACGCTCAAGCTGAACCTCGGCATGGTTTATTACCGCCGCCGCGCCTACCGCGAAGCGGCGCAGGTTTTTGCAAAGGTTGCCAAGGCCGCCGGGCCAAAAAGCCAGCAGGGAATCTACGCCGCGAAAATGCTCAACCGCATCAAGATTGAAGCACAGCAGAACCCGCAACTGCCAACTCAGGGAACATGAAAAAAGCACTGATTCTTCTGGCAGTCCTGTTTTTTGCAGGTCTGCCGCCTGCTGCAGCGATCAGCCGCTGCCCGGGCTGTTCATTTCTGGTGAACAGCGACACGGTAGAGTGCCCGAAATGTCTCAAACTGCTGCGCTGGCCATTTGTGCCAGAAAGAAGTCGCAGAGGCCGGGTCATTGTCAGAACCGGTAATGATGCCTTCATTCGCCACCCACACGCCAACAATCGTTCATGGCGCGACAACCGCAA
>DAOQWI010000022.1:0-30118 GCA_035342015.1 Candidatus Ozemibacteraceae bacterium
CCCTGGCGCAGCAGAAAAACTACGATTTCAGGGTTTCGGGCGTTCGCGGCCGCACTGTGCAGCAGAGTGAAACCCCGTTCGTCAGTAAAATCCGAGCTTCCGTAGAGTTCTAGAGCGGTCTTGAACATTTTAAAACTTTTGTTGCCGGTTGCGGCTTTAAGAACATCGAGATCGATCTTGAAGCCCTCTGAAGCAAGAAATTTCAGGGTGGTTGCATCGTCACGGAAAACCGTAAAGGCGCTCATTACATCTCTTTCGGCGTTGCTGACAAGCTTTGCGCCAGCGTCGATCAGGGCCTTGAGAATCGTTCGATCACAGCCGGTAAGAATTGCGGTTGCGAGAGGAGTGTTGCCATCTTCTCCAGGTTTGTTAACGTCGGCACCCTCGCGGATCGCCCGTGTCAATTTCAGCAGGGCGCCGGGCTGCCGGTTGTTTATTATTTCTTCAATATTTTCGGCAAAAGCAACTGACTGAAATGAAATTAACAGAGCGAACGGAATAAGTTTTCTGAGCATTAAATCCACCTTCAGACCAGAATTTTTTTTGTTTCAGGCTACAGTATAAGAAAAAAGGCATTGAGGAGCAATTGTGCCGGTCTATAAAAACAATGCCAGAGATTGCCGGTTTTTATCCTGAGCCGGCGCTTCGACCTGTTTATTTTGGATTCGAATTGCCAGGGCTGAGCAAAGATTGAAAAAGTGATATAGTTTTATGTCTTTACATGACAATTGAAAATCAGGAATGGCTGAAATAAGGCCAGGGAGATGTTGAGATGAAAAGAATTCCCGCGTTGCTGCTTATCATCCTGTTCTTTACCGGTTTTCTCAATGTAAATATTCTGTTCGCATCCGATCTGGCCGCAGAAGGGATGGAATACATTGAAGTCCGCAACGAAAAGAACGAACGGGTTAAGTTTTCAAGATTGATCATGGGAACGGACCACCTGGCCCAGGAAGACTGGACCGACCCAACCCCCAGAAAAATAACCGAACAGAGCATCAACAACCTCTTTGACGAAGCCGTGCGCCTCGGCATCAACCTTTTTGACACATCGCCAATCTATGTCGGCGACGTCGAATACAAGCTTGGAAACTGGATCACGGCATACCGGCAGAAAAATCCGGGCAAAAGAATCTACACCCTTTCGAAAGGCGGGTTTCCGTTTGACCTTTTCTGGTCAAAAAAACTGCCGGCCGGTGAGAACTCTTTCTGCCTGCAGGAAATGCTGAAAGCAAGAAACATAATGGCTGAGGGGTATACGGATCTGCCGAATTCGACCGACGGAACCTATGCCAGCCGCCTGTTCGGCAGCAAAGAGCAGATTGCCGAAAGAGTGGGCGAAGAACTCGGCCATACAATCAAAAATCTGCAGGGAACACCTGATGTATACCTCATGCACAGAGATGATGGCGATTTTATCAATTTCGAGCCGATAAAAAGAAGTCAGAATTCCGTTAAAACCATAATGGAAGCCCTCAGTTCGAAAGATATCCGCAATAAATACACGTTTCTTGGCTGGTCGAACTGGAAACCCCACAGAATAACCAGATCGCTGGCCCTGGCAAAAAAGCAGCCAGACCTGGCAAAGCCGGTTTTCAACAGCCCGTATTTCTCTCTCTTTGAAATGTCTGAACGGGCCATTCATGCCGGTGGCGTGCAGGTCACCCATGAAGAAATGATGGATGAAAACTTTCTCAAGGGTATCAAGATTATGCCCTATTCGCCGCTGGGCGGCATCAGTATTCTCGACCGGCCCGAACCCTGCTGGGATAACGCCAGAAAAGCCGCCAGAAAAAAATACGCTCAGGGTGACCCTTATTGGCGCAACGTCTATCATTCTATTTTCACCTGCGCCAATGAAGAAAGATATAACCGGCTTGTCAGATTTACCGAAGATTTCAACAAAAAGAACAAAACATCTTATACCGCCGATCAGATGGCTAACGCCTACGCTCTTGCCCACAAACGCACTGATTTTCTGGTAATCGGCCCGATAACCATCGAGCAGCTGAGAAGAACTGTTGCTTCACTGAAGCTGGCTAAAATGCTGACTAAAGAAGACCTCGATTTTCTCTATTACGGCAACGAGTGACAAAATAGCTAAACAAAAGGCTTTCCGCCGCAGAATCCCCGTTTGCTCTTTTGAGGGCGAACGGGGATTTCTGTATTGGAAAAGGTAAACCGCTCTTTGTCAGAAAGCTGCGCCAGAAGATGCGCGATTGCAAATCAGCGGGGCAGGGTTTCGAAGCCTTCGCCGTAAACCTGTGCCGTGTCCTGAATCACCACGAACGAGTCGGGGTCGGCGTCGGCGATAAGGCGGCGCAGGGTTGGCACGCGATTTCGGCCGATGACCGTGGCAAGCGTCGTTTTTTCGACACCGCTGAAGCCACCGTAAGACTTGTATTCGGTCACGCCACGCGACAGTTCCGTAAAAATCAGTTCCTTGATGGCTTTTGGTTTGCTGGTGATTATCATCACCAGCTGATTGGCGCGAAATCCGTTGAGAACTGCGTCGAGCGTGCGCGCTTGAATGAAGATGAAAATGAACGAATACATCATCGTTCTGAAGCCGACCATCGCATCGCTGAACGTGAAAAAGCCTATTGTCAGCACGATCGTGTCGGTTACCAGCAAAGTCTTGCCGACGGGAATATGCCGAAGTTTGCGCACAACCTGCGCGAGTGCGTCGGCCCCGCCAGTCGCCGCACCCTCGTTGAAGACGATTGCCATACCGGTACCAATTGCCAGGGCGCCATAAATTGAGGCGACAAGCAGTTCCTGGTCGAGCAGTTGCCTGATCTTCACGTCATAGCCACGGCTTTGCAGATACCAGAGAAAGATATCCATGGAAAAATACAGTAGAGATGTCGAATACACCGATTTCGCACCAAAGGCTTTACCGAGAACCCTTACTGACGCTGCAAAAATTATTATCGTCAGTGTCCAGGAAACCAGGCCGACGACCGGCAGCATGCGGCCATCGGCAAAAAGACTGCCGAGAAACTTCGCCACGATGATGCCGAGGCCGGTGACGCCGCCTTCGAAGAGATTCAGCGGTAGAATGAACAGAACATAACCAAACGACGAAAGAATCGTGCCAAGGGTTATCCATAGCCAGGAACCAGCGCTGGCTTCGACTTTGTGGTTTGTGCTGACCGATTCCATGTTGAACTCCTTGTGACGGCTGATGCTTTAGATTATCGCTCCGGCGGGAAGAACGCAGGGGAAGGACGCCGCTATCCATGTTAAACGAAGTCAGTTGGATTTGCCACTGCATCAGGCTGTTTCCGGAGTCATCGCACTAAAATGCCCGAGTCCCTGATCAGAACAAGATTTCCGTCTCCGGTTTGCGCGAGTGCAGGCTTCGCGGGAATGACGCAATTAATTTTCGTCATTCCGGGCGCAGACCCGGAATCCAGGAGTTAAATGCGATTGCCTTGATGCTGTTTTCCGGTCGAGTATTCAATTGCGTGATTCCTTGTCTGCGCATTAACAATGATGTCGTATCTGTGTGACAATCCCGTGCAGGCGTTGGTCTGGAGTAAATGCGGAGAAGCCTGTCTCTGGTGTATTTGCCCGCGCTCGATTAAAGCTATATAATCGATTCGTAAAAATCATCGAAGGGGTCTTTATGAAAAAAGCCACATTGCTTTGTGTCTGTTTTTGCCTGGCGGTTTTTGGCAATTTTGCCATAGCAAGCGCTCAGAATGCGGTCAAAGAACCGGTCGAAGCTGTTCAAAATGCTGACCAGATACCGGTCGACAAATTGAGCGTCGAGCGCGTCGAGTCGCCGGCCATTACGGGATCTGCGGGCAAAACAGAAGCTTCCGATCCGGTGCCTGAAACAACCTGGGAAACCATCGTTTATGGCGAAGACTGGCAGAAAGAGCGCGAAAAAATAGGTCTGTGCATTCCGGAATTTGCTTCGGGGCTTGCCATACCGGCTACCGAAGCTGACAAAAACAACAAAAATACACTGCCGGTCGAAGTTGCCCAGAATATTACGCTGGCCATCGAAAATTATTATCTGCTGCTCGACAAAATCAGCCTTGGTGCTGCCGGTCGGCCTTTTGAAATTACCGCCGCCAGAATCACTGAGGGATATATTTTGCTCTGGATCGATGAACCTGGCATCATGGATGGTGGCCGCGCCCTTGTCTACTCAATAGAAAAGGGCAAAATTGTCGCTGATTTTTCTGACGGCGGCATCAGAGGCTGATTTTCTGGCCATCTTGTAAAATTGTAATACTTCGTGTTATTTTAGCCGATGATAAATTAAAATCTCAATCGAGGTCGAAGAATGGAAAACCCGGATAATCGAGAACCGCAAGGTTTGATTGTATCTATCGTCAGAAGCTTTCTGACCGGGCCGCTGTCGATTCTTCTGATCGTGTTTGCAGCGATTGCCGGTCTGATGGCAATTCAGTTGACACCGCGAGAAGAAGAGCCACAGATCGTGGTACCGATGGTCGACATCTATGTCGGCTTCCCCGGCCACTCACCCCGTGAAGTCGAAGAACTCGTCACCCGGCCGCTCGAAAAACTGATGTGGCAGATCGACGGCGTCGAACACGTATACTCGATGAGCCACCGCGATCAGTCAATGGTGACCGTCAGATTCTACGTCGGCCAGGACCGCGAACGCGCCATGGTCAAGATTCGCGACAAGATCGACGGCAACCAGGATCTGGTGCCGCCAGGTGTCAGCAACTGGATGGTAAAACCAGTCGAAATCGACGATGTGCCGATTGTGACCCTTACCCTGACTTCGCCTGATGCAAGTGCTTCAGAGTTGCGGCGTATCGCCGAAGAGGCTGAAGCCAGACTTGCCAGGGTTCGCAATGTTTTCCGTTCAGAAATTCATGGCGGTTATCGCCGGGAAGTGCGCATCGAGGCAGACCCGGCCCGTATGCAGGCGCTCGGCGTCTGCTTCGCCGATATTCAGATGGCGGTGGCTGGCAACAACCTGCTGGCTGACACCGGCCGCATCGTTGATGGCGACACCAGCATGCGCGTGCTTTCTGGCAAGGTTATCAGAACCGCTGCCGAAATCGCGAGAATTCCGATTCGTTCGATTGAAGGCCGACCGGTCTATGTCGAAGACGTGGCGGCTGTACATGATACAGTAGAAGAACCAGAACGTTACCACCATTCAACCTGGGGCCCGGCTTCCGGTAGAAGTGAGGCTGGTGAGCGTCACCCTGCCGTCACCATATCTTTCAGCAAGAAGAAGGGAACCAATGCCGTCGACGTTGCCCGCGAAATAATTGCTGAAGCTGAAAAGCTGAAGGGCAAAGTTATTCCGCCAGAGGTTGACCTGATTGTCAGCCGCGATTACGGCTCAACAGCAAATGAGAAAGTAAATGAACTGCTTTCGAGCATGGTTTTTGCCATTCTTACCGTCGTTGGCCTGATGGCTTTTACCATGGGCTGGCGTGCAGCCGTTGTCGTAGGTATTTCGGTGCCGGTAAGCTTCGCACTCGCTCTGTTCATCAACCTGATTGCCGGCTACACCATCAACCGCGTCACTCTTTTCGCCCTGATTCTCAGCCTTGGTCTCGTCGTCGACGACCCGATCACCAACGTCGACAACATTCAGCGCCACCTGCAGATGGGCAAAGAAACGCCTGAAAAAGCAACCGTCAGCGCTGTTATGGAAGTAATCGTGCCGGTCATCATGTCGACACTCGCAATTATCGTGTCGTTTACCCCGATGTTTTTTATTACCGGTATGATGGGCCCATACATGGGGCCAATGGCAATCAACGTGCCGCTTACCGTTACCTTTTCGACCGTCTGCGCCCTGACCTTCGTGCCCTGGGTCGCGCTCAAACTTCTCAAAGGCGTTAAGAGCGAAGACAACCCACAGGACGACGGGGTTCCGCCCTGGATTCGCAGATTTTATCGCGCGATCATGGCTCCGTTTCTCAAAAAACGTAATGCCGTGATTCTGGTTATCGGCATTTTTGTGATGCTGGCCGGGTCGGTGATGCTTATGGCTCTGCGGAAAATCCCGCTCAAGATGCTGCCGTTCGATAACAAAGACGAGCTGCAGCTGGTTCTCGATATGCCCGAAGGCGTTTCGCTCGAGCAGACCGACCGCGCGGTGCGTGAATTCGAAAAGTATCTTGCCCGCGTCAACGAAGTTAAGAGCGTGCAATCTTATGTCGGTATTCCTGCTCCGATTGACTTTAATGGGTTGGTGCGGCATTACAACCTGCGCCGCAGCCCCAATAATGCCGATATTCGCATCAATCTTGCCCATAAGGGGCAGCGCGTGCAGCAGAGCCATGCAATTGCACTGCGGTTGCGTCAGGATCTGACCGCTATCGCCGATAAATACGGCGCTATCGTCAGTATTGTCGAGCTGCCGCCGGGTCCGCCGGTTTTCTCGACTCTTACCGTCGAAGTATATGGTGATGAAGACCGCACCTACGAAGAAATTCTCAAGGGTGCAGATTTTCTTCAGCAGCAGCTGAAAGAAGAAGATGGCCTGCATATTGCCCAGATCGACAACATGAACCAGGGTGAACACGATCGCATCGTTTTCATTCCCGATGTTCACAAAGCAGCCATGCATGGTCTTTCGGCCATGTCAATTCAGCAAATGCTGATGCAGGCAATCAGGGGCAATCATCTCGGTATTGCTCATATAGATAACGAACGTGAAGCGGTGCTGATCAAGGCACGTCTACCGCTTGCCGACCGAAACAATCTGCAGCGCCTGCGCGAACTGCCTTTGCGCGACCGTACCGGCAACCTCGTGGCGGTCGGCGAACTCGGTGAATTCAAAATCGAACGCGAAGAACAGGTCATTCAGCACAAAAACATGCGCCCGGTCGTTTTTGTTACTGCCGAATGTGTCGGCCGCCCGCCTGCAGAAATAATTCTCGATATGTGGCTGCGGCTGCGAAAACTTCAGATGCCCCCCGGTATTACCTATGAATGGGCCGGCGAAGGCGAATGGGAAATTACCGTGCGCGTCTTCAGAGACCTCGGAATCGCTTTCGGTATTGCGTTGCTCGGCATCTATCTGCTGCTGGCGGTTCAGATGAGCAACTTTGTCATGCCGCTGCTGGTCATGTCGGCGATTCCGCTCGTCATTATCGGCATAGCTCCCGGCTTTTATCTGCTGAATCTTGTCAGCGCAGGAGTGGTCGGTGGTTACCCCGACCCGATCTTTTTCACCGCTACCGGTATGATCGGCATGATCGCCCTTGGGGGTATCGTTATCAGAAACAGCGTGGTTCTGATAGAATTCATTCAGGATGCCGTGAAACAGGGTATGAGCCTTGAAGATGCCATTCTTGAAAGCGGTGCGGTCCGATTCAGGCCAATTATGCTGACCGCCGCAACCACTCTGCTTGGCGCCTGGCCGATTACCCTCGACCCGATCTTTTCTGGTCTGGCGTGGGCACTTATTTTTGGTCTGCTGGCGAGTACCGTTTTCACAATGCTGGTGGTTCCGACTATCTATTACTTCAGCCAGAAATCTGGCAATGCAGCCACCGAAGCTGCAGTTCAGGAGGTTAAATCATGACCGAAGTTAATACGACTAAAAAACAAACTTTAACTGGCCGCCTGATCGGCCCCGCAATCGGGGTTGGCGGGTTGCTGTTTCTGATGCTGTTTCAGGGCGGTTTCTTCGCTTCCGGGCAGATCGTGCCCGGTATCAGCAATGAGGCGCAGGCCGGCAATGTCGATACTTTGACAGTTGAGCAGACCGTTCACCCCGACTTTTATCAGGCGATCGGCACAGTGCGCAGTCGCAACGAAATCGATGTCGTGCCGCGCATTATTGCCCGCATTCTCGAAATCAAGGTGCGCAGCGGTGACGTGGTCAAGCGTGGTGACGTGCTTGCGGTTCTCGATGCCAAAGACCTGTCTGCCGTCGTGTCGCAGGGTCAGGAACAGTTGCGTGCAGTGACCGCCTCGGTTGGGGCTGCAGACGAACAGGTAAAAGCCGCTAAGGCTGCCCTCGATCTGGCTACCAAAGAGATGGAGCGCACCCGCGCCCTGTTCGAAAAGAATGCTCTTGCCAAACGCGATTACGACCAGTCTATCGCTGCCTTTCGGCAGGCTGAAGCCGGTATGCAGCAGGCGATTCAGCAACGTGCCGCCGCGTCAGCGCAGGCTGCCGCCGCTGGTCAGGGTATCAAACAGGCCGAAGTCGGCCTTGGCTATGCCACGGTTATCAGCCCCATCGATGCGATCGTTGCAGAGCGCCTCGCTGATCCGGGCGACCTCGGTAATCCGGCCAATGTCATGCTGCGACTGTTCGACCCCGCAAGTCTGCTTCTCGAAGTGCCGGTCAGAGAAAGTCTGGTGCAGGAAGTGGCGATCGGCTCGCAGGTCAGCTACAGTGTTCCCTCGCTCGGGAAGACTTTTGAAGGTACGGTGCGCGAGATTGTGCCGTCGGTCGACCCGCGCACCCGCACTTTTCTGATCAAGGTCTGCATCGACAAATCGGAGGGGCTGATGCCCGGTATGTTCGGCACGATCAGGGTTCCTCTGAAGTCAGAAAAAAAAGTCATAATCGTTCCGGAATCTGCTATAATAAAAACCGGTCAGCTTGAGTCGGTGGTCGAAGTCGAGGGCGGCAGACTGCTGCGACGGCAGATCAGAAGTATCGACGCCGGTGACGGTAAGCGCGAAGTTATTTCGGGGCTGAAGCCGGGGCAGAAGATTCTCAAGGTTGGCAATTCCAGAAGCTGAAAAAGCTTTTGTACATCTAAATCTCAATCGGAGGAATTTCAATGAGCAAAACTCTCAAAGGTACCAAAACCGCTGAAAACCTGATGAAAGCGTTCGCCGGTGAATGCCAGGCCCGTACCCGCTACACCTATTATGCATCTGTAGCCAAAAAAGAAGGTTTTCTGCAGATCGCCGACATCTTCATCGAAACCGCTGAAAACGAAAAGGAACACGCCAAAGTGTTCATGAAACAGCTTCTCAAATACGGCATGAACGAAGAAGTCGTGGTCATTAACGACGCCGGCTACCCGGTCGCTTATTCCGATACCCTCAAGAACCTGCAGTATGCCGCCGACGGCGAAAAAGAAGAATGGTCAGATCTTTACAAGAACTTTGCCGAAACTGCCAAATCTGAAGGTTTTGCTGATGTGGCAGCCGTATTCCTTAACGTTGCCAAGGTCGAAGAACGCCATGAAGCCCGCTATCGCAAGCTGCACGACAATGTCAAGAATCACACCGTTTTCAAAAAAGACGGCAAAGTATTCTGGAAGTGCAACAACTGCGGTCACATCATGGAAACCCTCGAAGCCCCGCCGAAATGCCCGGTTTGCGAACATGGTCGCGAACATTTTGAAGTCTGGGTCGAAAATTACTGAGCCGTTTGTGTAACTGAAAAACAGGCCGTCAGCAGCGCTGGCGGCTTTTTCGCTATTTTAAAGTGCTATTTGCCGTTCTTCTATCAACCCGCACTGACTTCTTCATCAGAAAACTTTTTTGACCGCCGGGGTTCGCATGAAAAGTGCCAGCACAGAAGCTTCAGGGAATGTTTTTGTCAGGTTCAGGCTGCTGACCTGGCTGGGGGCGTTTTTCTGCTTTGTGCTGGTGCCTGTCTTTCTGATCAATGAAGCGCTGGGCAGTATGCTGCAGCTGCGCAGCGACAAAGAGCGCCGTCAGTTGTTCAAAGAGATGGATGACCGTCTCAGTTATCTGACCCGGCATGCTGATGAGTCGCATTATTACCATTCGCTGCTGAAAAATGCCTTTAAAAAGGCCTCGCAGAGTTCCCGGCCGCTCGACGAAATTTCTTCCAGCATCGAACTGCTGCGGCGACGATTCCCCGGAGCGCTCAAATTTATTGTCTGGGATGCAGATGGCCGGGTGGTCGATCGTCTTACCGATGAGAAAAGCTATCGCTACATCGTCAACAACCTTTTTGAGTTTTTCAGTGAAATTGCGAATCATTGCCGCACCAATTACCCGGGTGAACCGGCGCAGCTACCGGTTGTCGAAAAGCGGATCAATCTTTTCAGGTCATATCTCGGGCGCTTCCTGGTGCCGCACCACCTCAGGCTGCCATTTCAGGCGGGCGAACACGGTCGCTGTGTGCTTGCCGACAGTTCAGATGGGTTTCCGCTGTTCTGGTTTGATTCAAACAGTTCACTGACAGTTTTTTGTGCGATAAAAAATCAGTTCTTTCGCAATCCCGGTGTAAGACACGCGGTCGAGGTGCTGAACCGGCCCGAGGACCCATTGAAGTGCGGATTTATTGAAATGGGAGACGTCGGTCGCAAAATTGTCGGCATCAGTGATGCAGAGCAGCGTCAGATTCTCATCGAGCTCGGAAAATTCGAGAACGCCGGCCTGCCGCATCGGCAAACAGACGATTACCTCATGGCTTTCAAGCTGCTCTCACCAGATTTGCGCGGGTTCTGTCTGGTGCATCGTGATACACTCAGGCTTGGTTATCCAGACCGGCGGCGTTACGAAGTTCTTACCCGCCTTTTTCTTGCTGTAACCGTGGTTCTCTGGGTGTTTTACTGTTACACACTGCGGCTGCCGCGACTGAATATTTCTATACGCACGCGCATTGCTTTTTTGTTTCTCTATGCTAATGGTCTGCCGCTGATGATTCTCGGAACTATCGGCTATGAATATCTGCAACAGCGTGAAGATGCCCTGATCGGCGAAGTGCATGCCCGTAATGAGAGGGTTTTGCAGGAAATCGACTCAGGTTATCGCCGTCACAAAATCGCTATGAACCGGCGCACTTTTGCCGAACTCGACAGTTTCTGCCGTGAGGTGCAGACGCGCCTGCCTGATCGAAACGATTTTGAAACTCTCAAACGGGCAGTGCATGCGCTCGATGCTGAAGAACTTACCGTCTACGGTGAGAACGGTGACACGATTGTCGGGTATCGGCGCAATCGCAAGCCTGCTGGCCAGACCTTCATGCGCATGTTTGCCACGAGTGCGATTGCCTTTGCCAACCAGACTGAAGAAAGCTTTTCATTCGGTGGCAGCGATGGAAAATCGCGTCTGGCAATTACCAGCAATACCATCGTCAATGATCACCGTTCGTTGCTCGAGAATCTTCTCAATACCCTCGATTCGGTCGAGCTCTACAGCTTTGGTACCGGTTTGAAGCTTTGCTTTGCGCGGTTGCTCGGCGACCATGTCGGTCGAAGAATACATTCGGCAATGGTCATTACCTGGGATCTCGAAGAAACTGAGGCAATTTATGCCGCACAGCAGGTTGAACGTGGTAACGAAAACCGCAGCGAAAAGGCTTTTGCTGCCATTTCGGCGGCAACCGGCCAGATGTTCTCGCGGCCGGGCATGCGCGAAGAAACCCTGCGCCGCGTTATGCAGAAAGCGATGAACATTCAGTCGGCCCATGAAAATTATGTGATGTTGCAGGGAAAAAGCAGTCTGCTCACCGCCATTGCCGGTCGCCAGATGGGCAGCATTGCCCTGGCTGCCATCGTGCCGGCCGACCATATAGTTGCCGAGCTCGATGCGACCTGGCAGCAGATGCTGGCGCTGGCTCTGCTCAGTATTCTCATTATCAGTGCCGTCATTACCGCCCTGAGCCGGCAGTTCCTCAAACCGGTCAGACAACTGGCAGAAGCGGTAAGGCAGATAGGCCAGCGAAATTTTTCCTATAGAACCAGCATTGAGAGCCTCGACGAGTTTGGCGAACTCGGCGGCGTTTTCAATATGACGATGGAAGGCATGGCCGAACTCGAAATCGGCCGTATCGTTCAGGAAGCCCTGCTGCCCGATCAGGGTTATCAAAATAACGGCATCAAAATTTTTGCCAGAACCGCGACAATGACAAAACTTGGCGGTGACTATTACGACTATCTGAAGCTTTCAGAGACGCAAACGGGCGTGTTTATGGGCGACGTTGCCGGGCATGGCATTCCGGCCGCGATAATCATGGCAATGGCAAAAGCGACAGTTCTCGTTAACCGGCCATTACTGACTGACCCGGCGGCCTTGTTGTCTGCGTTGCACGATATGCTTTTCCGGCTCAAAAGCGAAGGTTTCAAACGCATGATGACCTGTCAGTATCTTGTAATCAATGACCAGACGGGCGAAGTGCAGATTGCCAACGCCGGGCACTGTTTTCCGGTTGTGGTTGGCAATAACGGCAGCTATTCAAGAATGGAAGAGATTATTGGCACTCCGGTCGGGATCGCCCGCAAGGCCCGTTATAAAAATCACCCGGTTCAGCTGCAGCCTGGCGAAACGTTGATTCTCTACAGTGATGGCCTGATCGAGGCGACCAGCGCGAGTGGTGAAGTATTCGGGCCTGACCAGCTTCTGGAACAGGTGAAAAGCCTTTGGAGTGAGAATCTTGCACAATTCTATCAGAACCTTTTTCAGGCAAACCGTGCCTGGGTGAAGTCGGTAGATGACGACCTGACGATTGTTCTGGTCAGGTTTGAAAGGAGCGGCCGATGATTAAAATTCTGCCGCGTTACCTTCTGCTATGGTTCGCTCAGATGGTTTTGTTCGTGCTGGTTCCGGTTCTGCTGTTTTATGGTGGTTTCATCCACATGGAAAAGCTTCGCAGTGCCGCACTGGTAAAGATTGTTGAGCAGAATCTCGAAAATGAGATGCAGAATTTTGAAGCTCAGGTTGACACCGAAAGGTTTCTATCACGACTGTTCCGCGAAACATATCTGACCAATCGCCTGGCTTCGGCACCTGCAGCATTCGGTGAACTGCATGCCAGAATGAATGGCTTGTTCGATTACCTGCTTTGGGATGATGCTGACCGGTTCGTTAGCGGGTCGATATCGCCAGATACGCTCCCCGGTAATTGGCAGATGGCTCTCCAGTCATTTAAAAAGCCATTCAAACACAGTGACAAGGATATTGTCACAGACGATGACGAAATGACCAATCTGAGAAAGATGTTCGGGCCTCAGATCGTTTTGCATACGGTCGACAACTGTGTCTCCGAACGGGGCGAGAAACTGCTGTGGTGTGACAGCACCGGTCGTCGGCCATTGCTGTGGGTTGGGTTCAGGCTTGGCTATATGGCGATAGTTCTGATTAAACCGGAAAACGCAGCCGGAACCACAGGTCTGGAATATTACCTCAAAAATCGTCAACCCGGGAGCAGTCTTTTTCAGCTGGGTTTTGTCAAAGGAAACAATCTGATTTCGGCAAAGCCTCTGCCTGACGAACATAAGGAACTGCAGAAAATCATCAGGCATGAAATGACGCCGGGCGAGCGCCTTGAGACCGCAAAGGCATTTTATTACGCCAGGGTTGTCGAAGACGATCTGACCCTGTTCGCTTTTGTTGAAAAGGATTCTGGCGTAGTACCCGAGCAGGCCAAAGCCAGTCTGGCGGCATTGCTGGTTTTTATGCTGCTGCTGCCGTGGGTAATTGTCAGTGGGCGTGCCGCCCTCAGGGGCAGCGGATTGAAGATGTCGATTTCGCGCAAGCTGGCGCTTCTGTTCGTTTATGCGAATGGCTTGCCTTTGCTGATGCTTTTCTTTGCCGGTTATGATTTCATGCATCAGAAGGAACTGGCACTTTATGACGAGATACATCAGCAGGGTACGCATTTTTTACAGAACCTTGATGAACGCTTTGAGTCAGAGCACGCCCTGCAGATTGTCAACATTCAGGCCGGTCTGGATAAATTCAGGGCCGATGTGCGGCAGCGGGGCCTGAATATGGAAAATTACCGGGCCCTGGTCGACAAGGTATATTCGGTCGTTGAATCGCGCGGCAATGTGCGTTTTTATCTGATCGCCAGCGAAACCGATATTTTTGGAACCGGCGATTCGCTTTATGTCGGTGACAAGCGCCAGGCTCTGGTATCAGAAATTATTGACAGCGCTGATCTGAGGCGTGGCGATGAAAAAAAGGTGCTCAACTCGCTTGGGCGCTTTATCATGGCCAGTCTCAATGGTAGGCCGCCTGACCCGCGTTCTTCGACCGAAGTTGAGCTGATTGCCGAATCGGCTATGCAGAAACCTCTTATCGAAGTGCAGCATGATTTTATCGCCAATAATGGCAAAATCGATGTGTGGGGTATGGGTACCAACAAAAGCCCGGCCTGTCTGAATCTTATTTCGGTCAATGACGACCGGCAGGTTGACTACATGGGTATCATCAACTGGAACCCGCATGTGCTGGAAAGTCTTTACCTCAAGCGGCAATTTCTCAGCGCCAATCGCAATATTATCGATCTGCAGGTCGGCGTCATTCAGGAGGTTGCAGGAATTTTTCTGCCCGAAAAGTTTCCTGACCGTAAAGCCATGGAGAAGCGGGTGCGCAGTTTCACTTCAAAACCCTGCCCGTCCCGAGAATTCGTCAGCATCGGTACGCAGACATACCTGTTAATGGGCTTTACCGGAAGATACCTGGCTAATTATCAATTGTTTGGTCTGTATCCGGTCGAAAAGGTTAAAAGCCAGATCAGTCGTGAAAAAGCGGGGCTGTTTTTTGCCGGTCTGGTATCATTGCTGATAACAGTCATTCTTGGTCAGTTTCTGGCGCAGAGTTTTCTCTTTCCCCTGCAGAAGCTTTACGCCGGTGCCGAGGCTATCAGATCGCGTAACTTTGCATTGCGATTGCCACCTCTTGGCCGTGACGAGTTTGGCGAAATGGCTGAGATATTCAACACAACGATGGTCGACCTTGAAGAACTTCAGGTTGCCGGGGCAATTCAGGAACACCTTCTGCCACGCCAGATGCCTGATTGTGGGCATTTCAGAATTTTTGGCCGTATCGTTTCGATGGGCGAGCTTGGCGGTGACTATTTTGATTACTTCAATACATCTGAAGGTCGTTTCAGCCTGCTGATAGGTGACGTGGCCGGTCGCGGGGCCGGGGCTGCCCTGATAATGGCAATGGCCAAAGCTGCAATCATGCAGTTTTCAGATGTAGTGGAAAAACCGCAGGTTCTCGCCATGCGTCTGCATGATCTTATTCAGGCGGCCGGAAAGCGAACCCGCAAAACTATGATCATGCAGTATCTCAATCTCAACGGCATTGACGGTAAGGGGATCTACACCAACGCCGGCGGTTGGCCACCCTTGATAGTAAACCAGAATTCAGGTGAGGTTCGTGAAATTACTTTGCCGGGCCCGATGCTTGGCGCACTGAAGAACCCCAGATTTGATGCCGTAGAAATTGCTCTGCAGCCTGGCGAAGCGCTGATTTTTTACAGTGACGGGGTGATCGAGGCAACAAATGCGGCTGGCGAAATTCTCGGTCTCGCCAGGCTCAAACAGATGGTGGCGAATTGCTTCGCTGCCGACCCGCAAAGATACTTTGACAGGCTGCTTGAAGCGCATCGTGAATTTGTCGGTGCCACCCGGGCTCAGGATGACATGACACTGCTGATCGCCGTTTTTGACGATCAGCAGCATCAGGTTAAAACGGAGTCGGATCAGGCAGAGGTTGGAGCGGAAGCTGGCTGATCTTCGTTTTTGTCTGCGGGTTTTTCGCCGTCGGAATTGTCATCGCTGTCGTTACGGCTGAGGCTGAAGAAGAAACCGGTGAGCAGGAGAATGAACGAAACCGACATCAGAATGCCGGCCCAGGCGGTGCGCGACAGTGACGAGCCGTAGTCGGCGGCAACTTTTGCCCCGGTCATCACCTGCTGGCCTGTGTGCCACAGACCGGTAAGAGCGAGAACGCCGGCGTTGACGTGGTTGCAGCGGGTGAGCCAGGTTGCCACAAGACCGGCAACAAGCAGGGCATGGTTGATCAGCACCGGAGCACTGAAGTCAGGTGCTGAAACCTTGATGATGATTAGGTAGACAAGCATGATGGCGCTGTCGTAAATGTTGATGCTTTCCTGTGATTTGAAGAGGTGGCGCCAGAGGGTCTGTGCGAAAAAAGCTGCAGCCAGCAGCCAGGGCGCGATGATTGTTCCTATTGACAGGGTTGGGGCGATAAATCTGTAAGAATCGCTCATTACCGTGGCACTCATCTGCAGAGGCAGAACGACGAACGGGAAAAGCAGCAGCCAGCGCCAGAGAGTCGTTTCATCGCCGAGGTATTCGTTGGCAACTGTAGTCTTAAGATTGTTATTCCGCCAGTTTTCGACGATAAGTGGCAGATGGATCAGGGCGGCAATAAGCCAAAGCGAATAAAAGACGTATGAGCCGTCAAAATAGCCAAAGCTTTCTCTGCCGATTGAATCGACGAGATAATAGCCAACCTTGGGAGCGACCCAGATCAGGGAAAACGCCCCGGCAGCGAAGAACAGGCGCGTGTGATGTACTGTCAGGCCTAATACCTTGATAACCGCTGCGAGTTTAACTGCCGCCATCAGCATGTAAACGCCGGTGGCAATGCCGCCAGCTGCAGTGCTGAGACCCGAAATGCGCACCTGATAAAAAGTGAGGTCGCCGAGAAACAGCAGCACGAAGAACAGCAGAAGTTTGCCGTGCTGTGGCTGGATCTTTTTTTTCAACAGGTAAAGAGCCATAGCCACCATGATAATTTCGTAGATATTTTGAACCAGAAAGAAGCCGCTTACCGCCAGGCTTGAAACCCTTCCGGTTTCAAGCTCTGAACCGGCGAGGTAGAGACCGCCAAGCATGAGAACGACGCTCAGCAGATACAGGGGGTTGTTGTTTCTGAGCCATTGTGACAGCCCGTTTGCATTGCCGCTCATGACGTACCTCCAGAAAATAATGAATAATAAAAGGGGAAAATAATAATGATAAATTGTACAGAGCAAAGGATGTGCCAGACTTAAATCCTTTGTTGAAGAGGGCTCGGGTAAAATAGCTGCGCCTTGTCTGTCACGCATGCGGCAGTTCTGTCACACCATGCATTTTTAATCAGAAACTTTGCAAGTCGCTGCTTTTGCGGTATGCTGTCTGCATCTGCAGGTCGTTTATAGGGAATCAATGAGCGGTACCACGACAAAATTGCCAATCAGCAAACGGTGGCCACTGGCCTTCTGGTTTGGTGCCGCTTTCTGTTTTTTCATTTTTCCGGTTTTTCTGCTCGATGTTGGCCTCGAAAACATGCTGTCAACCCGAAGCGAAATGCATCGACAGACCGTTTACCGTGAGCTTGGCACAAGGCTGGAACGGTTGCTGCAGTATGCCAACAGTCGCCATTATTACAGTGCCCTGCTGAAGAAAATTTACGATTTTGCCGCCCGTCAGCCAGACCCGGTAAAATATCTCAGAATCGCCCTGCCGCATCTGAAAGCCAGAAACCCGGATGTATTCAGATTCATCGTCTGGGATCAAAAGGGCAATACCATTGAAGACCTCAGCGATGAAAAGGGTTTCAGATATATTGTTAAGACCATTTTCGATGTTCTTAAGGAAGTTGATCGCGACGTTCTCAAGAACTACCCTGGCGAACCGCAGAACCTGAGTCTGGTCGAAAAACGCCTTAATCTTTTGCGTTCGTATCTTGGCGCCTTTCTTATTCCTGACAAGCTCAATCTGCCGATGCTGCGGGGCAGCCTCAGTGAATGTATTCTTGCGAGCGGAGACCCCGAAAAATCGTATTTCTGGTATCAGGTTGATGAGCGCTTCACCATGATGGCGACAATCAACTCCAGATCGATCGAATCTGACGACTATCTTAAAAAACTTGTCGATGCAATGAACGGTTCAACGGGTATAAGAGTCGGCATTGTCGACCTGCTGCGTGACGGTGCGCTGCATACATCAGTTTCAGATCAACTCAAGCCAGAACTTTTGCTGGGGCTGGCAAAGTTCGAGAATTTTACACAGCAGCAGCTTGAAACCGATAATCTGCTGCTGCTCGTCAAAATTCTCAACCCCTTTGTGCGCAGTGTCGCTTTCGTTAAAAAAAGTGATGTTCTTTTTGATGCGGCCACAATTCATAAACGCATTCTCGCGGTTGCAGCCCTGGCAATTCTTTTGTTTTCAGCTCTGGTGGGTTATTTTATCTTCAGAGATAACGGCGTTTTTTCGATTCGCTGGAAGCTCGGGCTGTTGTTTCTCTACGCCAACGGTTTGCCGCTTCTTATTCTTGGTTTTATCGGCTATGAGTATCTGCAGCAGACACGCGGTCTGTTACTTGATCGTGCCTTTGACCAGGTTTCCGGGCTTATTGCCGACTTTGATACCCGTTTCGAAACCATTAAAACAGAAACAGCCGACTATCTGAACCAGCAGATCGAAGCCATCAATAAAGAGTCTGGCGGCGAAATGGTTTCGCAGAAAAGTCTTGATGAGCTGCTTAAAAAGGTAAACCGGCTCAGGCCATTTGATTTAGTGGTTGCCGACCGCAATGGCAAAATGCACAAAGCAAAGGTGCCCGGCAGGAAAGCCAATATTTTCTTCGCTTCAATGAGCAAAACCATGCTCGATTACTTCAACTTCAGCGATTACACCCCCCAGAAACTTTTTAAGGAAGACGAATCTACAACCGGCGGTGGCGGAAAAATCAAAGCAGAAAAATTTCTTTCGGGCAAAACTATCATTTTCCACCGCATTCTTCAGAGAATAGGCCATGTTCATCCTGAACAGATGGCTCAGGATACAAGGCAATATTACTGGAATATTCTGGGGGATTTCGAAAAACGGATTTTTAATCTGCTTGTCGGTATTTCATGGGACTTTCATACGCTTCAGGAACTGTATGTAAGCAAAAGCATTGGCAGTTTGAATCAGAACGCCGATGATATCAGTTTTCACGGTATCGTCGAAACTAATGGCGTGACCTATCCATCGGGCAAAGATGTCGGCAAGGAAATATTCGACCTCTTTCGTCAGACCTTCAATCTGAGAACTCTTTACGTTGCCGAAATTACGGTTGATGGCCGCCAGTATGCCGCTTACGGTACTATTGGCCGCGAACTTGACCGGGTTGCAATGGTTGGCCTGTACCCGCTCGACCGTATCAACAGACAAATTGGCAGCCTGCAATGGCGCCTGATTATTTTTGCTTTGCTCAGCCTGAGTCTGACGACCGGGGTTGGCCTGATGCTTTCGGCACAGTTTATGGAGCCGGTAAAGGAGCTTGAACGCGGTGTGCAGGCTATCGGCCGTCAGGATTTCCGTTATCGCCTGCCGGTAAAAACCGCCGACGAGTTTGGGAGGCTGAGCGTCGTTTTCAACCGCGCTATTGAGAGTCTTGAAGATCTTGAAGTGGCCAAAATCGTTCAGGAAAATCTGTTTCCTCAGGAGCCATTGTTGCAGAACGGTCTGCGGGTTTTTGGCTGCAGCGTTGCAATGACGCGGCTCGGTGGTGACTATTATGACTTTTTTGCGCTCGATGACAGCAATGTTGGTATTCTGATGGGCGATGTGGCCGGACACGGTGTTCCGGCGGCACTGCTGATGGCCATGGCAAAGGCCTCAGTTCTGCTCAGCGACGAAGACAGGCGTCGGCCGGCGGCAATGCTTTCCTCGCTGCACAAGGTTATTCATCGGGTTAAAAGCAGCAAAATCAAGCGTATGATGACCTGTCAGTATTTTTCCATAAATTCAAAAACCGGTTCTTATCTGGTTTCGAATGCCGGGCATTGTTTTCCGGCTTTAATTAGACGTAATGGTGAAGACATCGAGTTGCTCAAGCTTGTCGGCACCCCGCTGGGTATCACGAAAAAACCGAAATACGAAGATACACAGGGGCAGCTCGAGCCTGGTGATATCGTGCTTCTCTATACCGATGGCATCATTGAATCGCATAATGCCGAAGGCATTGAAATGGGCTTTGATCGTTTTGCTCAGATGCTGCAGCGGCAGTATGACCAGGATCTTGAAACTTATTATCAGAAAATTTTTACTGCTTATAAGCAGTGGTCTCCAGACGCAGACGATGATATAACCATGATTCTGATCAAGTTTTCAGCAAATACCGGGGAGGCTCTGGCATGAGCAAACCCTGGAAAATCACAGGCTGGCTTGCTTTTATACTCTGCTTTATCGGCATTCCCGGTTTTATGCTGTTCCTTGGAATGTTGCATCTACAGAATCAGGACACCGGAAATCGTCTCGAAAGCCAGCATCAGAGACTGCGCGAATTCTATGTCGAATTAAGAAAGTTTGCTGATCCGCAATATTACTGGTGTTCCACACTAATGGAAAAACTGGCTCCAGATTCGGTGGCCAGCGAAGCGGCGATTCTGAAAGGCTCCGACGCATTTTCCCGAGTTCTGGTTTCCCGGCTGAAAGATCTGCGTCGCAATCTGAAATTTAACTATGTTGTTTACACACCGACAAGAGGGGTTTTGTCTTCGTCGATGCCGCTCGAACCCCTCTCAGTATGGAAACCTGGTCTGAGTTTTGCCTGGAAGGCTGTTCTTTCAGGCAGATCAGAGGTTACTCATGAAGAACAGGTTGCTGGCGGAAAAATTTTCGGACCGCAGCTTTACTGGGGGCATTTTGAAAACAACGTTTCAATCCGTGATTTTTGCCTTATATGGGGAGACGCCCAGTTCAAAAAGCCTTTGGCATGGGGTCGCGTCATTCGCCAGCATCTGGTGCTGGCTTTTATTGACCTGAAAGATCTCAGGGGCAATGATGGTATTTTAAACCTGTTGAATGAATTCAGCCAGAACAGTGATCATATTTGGCGCTTTTCGCTTCAGGACGATGCGCATGGATTCAGGCACGGGACCGGAGACCGCAGAATTGCCAGGCAGGTCATGGCTGCTGCAGCTGAATATGGTAAGTATAAGACCCAGAAAATCGAAACAGAAAACCTGATCGTTTACCCATTCTTTCTCAGGCCGGGCATAAAGATCTACGGTTTTATCGAAAAAAGCAGGTTTTCCAGCAGTCTGGTGCCTGGCTATGCATGGTCGGTGGTGTTTCTTTTCTTTGCAGTGGCTTATCTGCTGGCCGGTTATGCATGGGGACTTTTTTTCGGAGACAGGCCTGACGACCTTTCACTGCGCTGGAAACTGCGTTTTCTTTTCTTTTTTGCCAATGGTTTGCCTCTGATGGTGCTGTTTTTTATCGGCAACGACTATCTGGCACAGAAACGCAGCAACCTGATGCTCGATGCCCACAGTCGTGGTATCAGCTTTATTCAGGATTTCGATGAAAAAATCGAAGTCGAGTATGCCCGTCGTCTTGTCGGCAAGAAAAAAGCCCAGGAAAAAATGATCGACAAGCTTACGGCTAACATTAATGACGACCTGGCGCTGCAGGAATTTATCGACGCACTCAGCTCAGATGGCACTGAGAAATGGAAAATTGTCATGGTTGCAAGTCGCAGCAATACTATCGTTACCGAAAAGGGCGTTTATGATGAAAATCGTAAACTCAGCCCGAAAGAAGACGGGCAACGGGCCGAACGCAGCCGCAATCAGAACGAGCTGACACGCAAGATTGGGCAGTTCTTTCTTGATAAAATAAATGGCGTCGAAGTCTCGGAAAAGGTGCAAACGGAGCTTGAACTGTTTATTGAGTCGACCACCCAGCAGCCGCTCGCCAACTTTCTCTTTGACCTGTTTCAGAAACGCGGGTCATTCATTCAGTGGGGTTTTGGGCAAAACGTCAATCCGGCAATCTTCGATACTTTTTCTCTCAAGAACAGCGATTCACAGGACCTCTTTTTTCTATCATCTTTTGGCATCCATCTTTTTCAATATAATTATCTGTTGAAGGCCGTTCCTCAGGCTAACCGAAACAATCTCGGCATCAAACTGGTGGCTCTGATGACGCAGGAATATACAGTTCCGCCTGAAGCCTACAAAAGCTCGGTTCTGCGCGAGTTTGCCAACACTCTTACTTCTTACCCCGGCAAAGAAATCAAGATTGTTGATTATCTTGGCGAAAAGCACCTGGTTATGGGCATTGCCGGCAGGCATATCAAAGATTTCCGGCTGATTGGGCTTTACCCGCTCGAAAAAATCGACGGCCTCATTGAATCGCAGCGTCGGCAGCTGCTGCTATTCGCTATGCTCAGCCTGCTGATGACCTGGGGACTTTCACAGGTTCTGGCGCAAAGCTTTATTCTGCCTCTGCAGCAGATAACCACCGGTGCCCACGCGATTGAGAACAAACATTTCAGCCATCGCCTGCCTGACCTTGGGCGTGATGAATTTGGCGCCATGGGCCGGGTATTCAACTCGGTTATGGTTGATCTCGAAGAACTTTCGGTCGCGAGCGCCATTCAGGAACAACTGCTGCCGCAGCAGCAGATCGAAACCGGTAATTTCAGCCTGTTCGGCAAAAGTGTTTCGATGGGCGAACTCGGTGGCGACTATTTTGATCATATCGAGCTCACTGACGGGAAATTTTCGGTACTGCTCGGCGACGTGGCGGGGCATGGCGTCGGCGCTGCCCTGATCATGGCCATGGCGAAAGCGGGCATTATTCAGTCAGAGCATCTTCTTGACCAACCTCTGGCGCTGGTTGCCAGGCTGCATGGCCTGATTTTTGCCTCCAAAACGAAGAAGCAGAAGAAGGTTATGACTTTTCAGTATCTGTGCCTCGATGGTAATGCCGGGCGCGGCGTTTATTCGAATGCCGGGGCCTGTTCACCGATGATCATCAGAAAAAATACCGGTCAGGTGGAAGAATTGACTCTGACTGGTGCCGCTCTCGGTGCCTTTAAAAAGGCAAATTATTCTGAAATCGAAGTGGTTTTTAGCCCGGGTGACGCAATTGTTTTCTATACCGACGGTATTGTCGAGGCACGCAACCGTAATGGCGAAGAATTAGGCTACGAAAGGTTGAAGAAGCTTCTGCTCGATGCCTGGAATATTGACGCCGAAGCTTTCTATCACAATGTTTTCAATGCCTACCTTCAGCATATTGGCGACGAGGGGGCCCAGGATGACCTGACAATGGTCATTCTGGTATTCGATCCACAGAGGGCTGCGAAAAATACTCTGCCTGATGCTGCCAGCCCGGCCATGGAGGCCGTAAATGGCTGAAACAACGGAAAACCGGCCAGCTGAAGCTTCGAATTTACGCTCTCTCAAAAATGCGGTGTCGATACTGGTTCTGGTTTTCTGTTTTCTCGCTTTTCCGCTTTTCATAATTTTTTCGGCATTGAACAATCTCTATCAGGTCAAGGTTGGCAATCTGCGGCAGCAGAAGCTTGATCAGATGCACGGGCGTCTCGAATATCTCGAAAAATACAGCAGTAACAGCAGATACCTGCATTTTCTGCTGCTGCGTCTGGCCGAAAAAGCAGAAAAAGCAGCTGTTCCGGCAGACTATCTCAAAGCCGCCATTGCCAATCTCCATCGACGCTATCCCGGTGACTTCGAGTTTGTTGTCTGGGATGAAAAAGGCCGGGTAATCAGGGAACTTACTGATCAGAAAGGTTTCAGTTACATTCTTGCACGCCTTTATGAAGTGCTGCGGGATGTTTCTGAGGCTGTCGGCAATGACAGTCAGGTTGATATCGGCGCTATCAGGTCGGTGAGCAAGAATCTCAATCTGGTCAGGCAGTTTCTCGGCAAAATTTTTATCCCTGAATATCTTAAAAAGCCTTATCTGCAGGGCAACGATGCTGGCCCGTTGCTGACCGACTTTGCCGGCAGATTTTCTTCGGTATGGTACCGGATGGGCAGTCGCATCAGCTTTTTCTGCTTCATCAGCGAGAGGCTGATAAAAAACAGCTCAGGACTGATGAAAATTTCCAGTTCGCTTAACCGCCGCCAGGACGGAATCACGTCGGGCTTCAGTATCAGCCCGGACTTTTCGGTGCCTGCCAACCAGATTGACGAGCAGTTCATGCCGGCGATGAGCCTGGCTCTCTCGCAGTTCGAAAATGTATCCGAACCGGTTTTCGAAAACGATCAGGCACTTATCTGCATGAGCATGCCGGAGCCTGGCGTGAGAACTTTTTGTCTGCATGCCAAGAATTCGGCTCAGTGGTCGGTTGAGCTGAATCGCGACATTGTGTTTGTCAGGGTTTCGCTTCTGTTGTGTGGCTTCTACCTGTTTCTTTACATTTATTTTCGCTTCAAACAGCAGTTTTTCTCAATCAGCTGGAAACTTACCGGACTGTTTCTTTTTGCCAACCTGGCACCTTTAAGCATTCTTGGTTTTATTGCCCATGACTATCTTATAAACCGCAAACTGGCGCTGCGTGACGAAATTGCCGGCGACCTCAGCAAGCTGATGCGTGATTTTGACATGCGTTACGCTTCTCTCAAATACGATTTTGCGCGCGAGATTACCCGCAAGATCGAAAATATTACAGCGGCAGGTGTAAATGGCAGCTTGAGCTCGGCCGAAATTGAGGCAATCAAAACTGCCATGCGCGAATTTGCCACAACTGACGCCTACCTCATCGCCAGCAGCGGTATGGTGTTTTCTGACCATGCGGCGGGCGAGAAAGACAAGGCCAGTTTCAATTTTGTCGAACCGATGGGGCAGGCTATTCTTCAATTCTGTAATGGCACCATTCTGAAGCGAAGCAAAGAAGACATGTTCAGTGCGATCATGTCACCCGAAGATTCTGATTTTGTCAGAAAAATCTATCGAGATCAGCGTCAGGTAATTCCTCTGAACATGGCGAACATAAAAAAGCTCAGCTACTGGTATATCTTTGGCGATCGACACAATTACCAGAACAATTATTTCCTGATTCTTTTCTGGGATGAAGACCGCTTTCAGGAGCTTTATATCAATCGTTATTACGAAGGTCTGCAGAAAAATTCGTTCGGTGCGCCATTTTATGCCCGCAAAATCGATGGCAAGACAACCTGGTCGCCGGCCGGAACATTTCCGGTTGAGCTGGCGCGGCAGATGGAAAGAACCACAGGTTTTCGAGAAAACCTTATCGGCAGCGTTCTGATCGATGACCAGCCACATCTTTTCGTTGGCCTGAAGGGTCGGAGCTTAAATTTTAACCTGTTGGCGGCCCTTTATGCCGACAGCAGGCTCGATGCAAAAATTGCGGCTCTGCGTTTCCGTATCATGGCCGGAGCTTTTTTCAGTCTTCTTTTGACTCTGATTATTGGTCAGGCGCTCTCACGGCAGTTTCTGACCCCGATTCGTAATCTTGCCCAGGCAACGCTGGCTATTGGGGCTCACAACTTTGCCCATCGTATTCCGGTTGTCGATGAAGATGAGTTCGGGCATCTAAATCAGGTTTTCAACCGGGTAATCGAAGGGCTTGGCGAGCTTGAAGTCGCTAAAATCGTTCAGGAGAGCCTTTTTCCCGGCAATAACTTTAAGGCAGGACGATTTTCTATCTATGGGCGAAGCGTGGTCATGACCACGCTTGGTGGTGATTATTACGACTGTCTGCAGATTAATAAAGATCATTGGGGCCTGGTTATCGGCGATGTTGCTGGTCATGGTGTTCCTGCGGGTCTTATGATGGCCATGGCCAAGGCCAGTGTTCTTATGGCGCCTGAAAATGAGAAGATGGATGCTGCCGTTCTTACAAGCAGGCTGCATCGCATGTTTTTTGCGATCAAAAATGACCGCCTGAAGCGTATGATGACTTTTCAATACTATGTACTGCGCCCTGCCGACGGGCATTTTTCGTTTGCCAATGCCGGGCATTGTTTTCCGGTGGTGGTCAAGCCAGTAGAGAAAAGCGCTGAACTGATCGAGCATATTGCTACCCCGCTCGGAATCGGGCCACGGGCCAGGTATAAAAACTTTGAATTTACGATCGCGCCGGGCGAATCGCTGCTGCTCTATACAGATGGCATTGCCGAAGCCAAAAACACTGAGGGCGAAGAATTCGGATACGAGCGCCTCAGGCAGTTAAGCCTCGATGCCTGGGACCGCGACCCGGAAATCTATTATCGTCGCATTTTTGCTGCCTATGAACAGTGGTCAGCCCGGCCTGATGACGATCTTACGATAATCGTGGTGAATCATGATGCCTGAAAATAATCAAAAACAAGCATCGCTGCCGTTCGGCCGTTTTATGGGATGGCTGCTGCTGGTTGCCTGTCTGGCCGGAATTCCGGCGGTTCTTGTTTTCACGGCGGTTTCGCGCTTCTACCAGGTCGCTGAAGAAGAGCTTGCGTTCAGTTTTAAAATGAACATGCAGCGGGCGACCAACGAGGCAATGCGCAATACCAGCCAGGAAGAATTCTGGTGCCGGCAATTGCATCAGAAGTTTGTCGATTTTATGGAACGAAACGCATCTGCAACAGAAGTTATCGAATGGTTGCATGGTCAGAGGAGGCTTTTCCCGGGAGAAATTGAGTTTATTTTCTGGGATGACAAAGGGAATCAGCTTGCGAAAACATTTGAGAGCGAGTATTCAGAGGCTGACTGGCGAACAGTATTCTGGACTCTGAGTGATTTCGGGCCGTATCTGATGAACGTGCCGTATCGCAATCGCGAACAGGGCAATATTGAGACTACCCGAAAGGTTCTTGGGCCACAGACGCTCGGGTCAATGTTTTCAAGTATAACTGACGCGCGCGCCTACTCTCTGGCCTGGGTTGACAGTTCGCAGGTCAGGCCACCGGTAGGTGCTTATTACATAGGGTGCGGCGCGGCGATTGTGCTGCTTGACCACCGGCATTTTAAGAAGTTTTCGGGGTTGAAGAATTCTATCCGGCCTCTTGCGTCAGATACCGGCATACTTTTTGGGGTTATCGACAGTTCTGATGACACCGAGTTGATATGGCGTACCGACGGCTTGAATACAGCAGATTATCTGCGACAGGCGTTTTCAGAATGCGAAAAACGCAGCCTCAACTATTACGAACTTGCGGGTCAGCATCTTGCCTATCGTTATCTCAGCCCGAATCTGCGACTTTTTGGCATTGTGCCGCGTCTTTATACCGGCTCAGGTATTATCTGGCGTTCGCTGCTGGCGACTTTGACTTTTCTGGCGTTTCTCTGGCCATTCTTTCGTTATACCTGGTTGACGATGATCAGGCAACAGCCTGGCAGTGCTTCGATCAGAAACAAGCTGGCATTTCTATTTCTGTTTGCGGCCGGTATTCCGTTGCTGGCGATGGCGATCATTTCGCAGGAACACTATTCACACAAACGGCATACGCTTATGGCTGCGGCGCATCACAATTCGGTAGAGCTGCTGCTGAGTTTTGACCGGCGTTATTCGTCGTTTCTCAAAGACGTTGGGCTCGACCTCGACAGGTTTTTTGCCGGCTGGAGCCTCGAGGCCCGCGGCAAACATATCGATGAGCGGTTAACGCAAATGGTTGCCAGCTATCTGTTGAAGTTCGAGACCGAGAATTTTTTTGTGGTTGCCAGCGAAAGCCGTTTTCTTGCGGCCCGCGACGGTTTTGTCGCATATTCCGGCTCCATGGAAGATATCAAAATCAATTATGCGGCTTCCAGATTAAAGAAAACGAACCTTTCCAGTTATGCGGTCTCTGACATTCAGACGGCAAATCTGGTCGGAAAGAAGGTTATGAGTGATTTGAACCGCGTGGAAATACCCGGTCAGATTCTCAGTAAAATCGAGCTGGTGGTTGAATCCCTTTTACAGAGATCGTTCATCGAGATTACCCATTCGATTATCGACAATATCGGAAGCATCAATCAGTGGGGGTTTGGTTACCTTAAAGATCTGACCTATTTCAGATTTCTTTCGGTTAACGGGCGCGAGTTTACCGATTATCTGACCATGGTTTTCTGGAAACCGCATATCATTCAGAGGGCCTTTCTCAGAAAGGCCCTGCCTCTTGCTAACAGAAATTCAGACGGTTTTAAACTGCTGGCTTTCGATCGGCTGAAGGCGAGATTTGTCGACAGGCCATCTGGTTATGATGACTCTCTGGCTGAATTCGCCCGTCGGGTTGGGCAAAAGCCGACTGATGAGATCGAAATTATCAGGTTGAACGGCGAAGACTATCTGATTGTCGGTTTTGGCGGTCGTTATCTCGAATTTTACCAGCTTATCGGGCTTTACCCCATGCGCAGTATCGATCGTATTATCAGCGTTCAGAAGACCGATCTGCTGTTGTTCGGGTTGTTCAGCATTCTTCTGGCAGCCGGCCTGGCACAGTTATTGGCCCGGGCTTTTGTCGAACCACTTGGCATACTGCGTGAAGGTGCCCTGGCGATTGAAAACCGCAATTTCAGCCATCGTATCAGAAACGCCGGTCGTGATGAATTTGGTGAAGTTGCCGGCATTTTTAATCACATCATGGTCGGTTTCGAAGAGCTTGAGGTTGCCAAGATTGTTCAGGAAAACCTTTTTCCGAAGCCAGATTTTGAAATGAACCGGTTTCGCCTTTTTGGGCGAAGCGTTTCGATGGGTGAGCTGGGCGGTGATTATCTCGATTTTTTCAAAATCGATGAAAGCGGTTTTGTTGTTCTGATGGGCGATGTTGCCGGGCATGGGGTAGGTGCGGCTCTGATAATGGCCATGGCTAAAGCCGGCATTCTCAGCAGCGGTGAACAGCTGGCCTCGCCAAAAACAATTCTGACCGGGCTGCACCAGATGGTGCTCGCTTCAAAGAGCAGTCGGCAGAAGAAGGTAATGACTTTTCAGTATCTTTATATGGACAGTGTTACAGGTGTCGGCCTGTATGCAAATGCCGGCGCCTGTTCGCCGCTGCTTTATCGTCGTTCTGCCGGCACGGTTGAAGAGCTTAAACTGGCCGGCGGTGCGCTTGGGGCATTCAAAAAGGCTGTTTTCAATGAGATACCGCTGCAGCTTGCCTCCGGTGACGCGATGATTTTTTATACTGACGGTATCGTTGAATCGCGGGACCGCAGTGGTAAAGAGATCGGCTATGAAGGGCTGCAACAGATTCTTGTCGAAAGCTACGACACCGATCCGGCAGTCTATTACCAGAATATTTTTGCCCGTTATACCAGTCACATCGGTGGCCAGGAAGCCCAGGACGACCTGACTTTTATCATTATGTTGTATTTGTGAAATTTTCGCTTGACGTTCGCTTTTTATTCGCCTATATTTAAGGTGTGAAAAGTTCGAACGGAGGCGAAACATGACCCCTGATCCATTAACCCCGAAGCAACGTACTGTGCTTGATTTCATTCGCCGTTTTTTTGCAGAGTGGGGTTATGCCCCGACAATAGCCGAGATATGTGATGGTCTTGGCCTGGCTTCGACGGCCACAGTTCACAAGCACTTAAAAACTCTCGTCGAGAAGGGGCATATTGATTCGCTCCCGGGGCGTTCCCGCGGTCTGTCTGTTAAACCGCATACCATTGTGGCAGCCCGTAGTGTTGACGTGCCTCTTCTTGGCAGGGTGACAGCCGGGCAGCCGATCCAGATAAATGAGGTGCCTGAGACCATCAGTCTGCCCGAATCGATGATTGGCCGCGGCGAGACTTTTGTGCTCGAAGTTCGTGGCGAATCGATGATCGACGAAGCAATCAAAGACGGCGATCTTGTTATTGTCGAAAAGCGCAGCAGCGCCAACAATGGCGATATGGTCATCGCCTGCATAGAGAATGAAGAAGTGACGCTGAAGCGTATCTATCGAGAAGGCGGCCGGGTGCGCCTGCAGCCATCGAACCCGGTTATGCCGCCGATCATTGTCGAAAACTGCGATGTGACGATCAAGGGTATTGTGATTGGCGTCATGCGCAAATACCGGCGCTTCTGATAAAGATTAGCGCTGATGAACACGGGTCACGGACGAACACGGATAGACACTGATAAAAACTGAGTGCAACGGGTCGAAAATACCGGGCAAAATCTATACATGTTTAAGGCAGATCGCAACATTGATTGACACAATTAGACAAAACCTCAATCTGATGGTGATCGAAGCGGCCGAGCTCAACAGGCATCTTCTGCTCTGGCAGATCGGCAGGCTCGAAGACGAGTTGCTTCCCTGTGAACAGCAGCTCGAAGAATGTCTTCAGACGATCAGTCGTGGTGGTCGGATTGCCGACCGGGCCGTGATAGAACGGGCGGCGCAGACTGCCGCGCGCCTGCGCCGTCTGCAGAATGAACTGCAGGCAACCGAACAGTTGATGCAGATTGCCACAGAGGTAAATTGACAGCAGGTTTTTTATCGCCTGCAGTTTTTGTTTATAATCTTTTGGCTGAGGGCTGCAAAATTGCGGTAAATCCGGTATACTTACCACACTGCATGAAACGGCTGAATTGTTTTTATCTGGCTGGCTCCGGCGAGAAGAGATTCAAAGATCATAGCTGCCGGTAAGCATGTCTTTGCTCAATCAGAAGAGACAGTTCAGGGGCTTCTGCAGCCGAGTTTATTCAGCAACCCTCAGGAAATCGCCATGAAAATTGTAATCTCTGACAGGAGCGGGCA
>DAOQWI010000023.1:0-29794 GCA_035342015.1 Candidatus Ozemibacteraceae bacterium
GTGGTAGCCTTGTTCTCGATCATTTCGCGCATGCCCTGGGTCATGGTGAGAACTTCGTAAATACCCTGACGGCCCTTCAGACCTGTGTTGTCACAGTCGGGGCAGCCGGCGCCGCGTTTGAACATCAGATTGTCGAGATTGAAACGATCGGTGAGCTGCAGTTTTCGCAGTAGTCTGTCGTTGATGCCGAGAGACTGCAGCAGGTCTTTGTCTGGCTTGAATTCATTGGCGCAGGTTTTGCAGACCTTCTTGACGAGTCGCTGGGCCTGCACGACGCGCAGTGAAGTCGAGAGACTGAACGGTTCGATGCCCATATTCAGCAGACGTGCGACCGTTGCCGGGGCGTCGTTGGTATGCAGGGTCGATATGACCAGATGGCCGGTGAGCGCCGCTTTGATGGCGATACTGGCGGTTTCGTAGTCGCGGATTTCTCCGAGCATGATGACGTCAGGATCCTGGCGCAGGAAAGAGCGCAGCGCCGCTCCGAAGTCGAGACCGATGTCGGCGTGGCACTGTACCTGGTTTATGCCCATCAGGTTGTATTCAACCGGGTCTTCAGCCGTCATGATGTTTATCGATGGTTTGTTGAGCAAAAATAGCGATGAATAAAGGGTCGTGGTTTTGCCAGACCCTGTTGGGCCGGTGACCAGAACGATACCGTTCGCGCTTTCGACGCCTTCCATGTATTTTTCGAGAACAAAAGGCTCGAAACCAAGGTCTTTGAGGTCGACTTTCAGGTTGCCCTGGTCGCAGATACGCATTACCACTTTTTCGCCCCAGACGCAGGGTATGCATGAGACGCGCAGGTCGATCTTGCGGTTCTGCATATTCAGCTTGATGCGGCCGTCCTGCGGGCGGCGGGTTTCGGCGATGTCGAGGTTGGCCATAACTTTGATGCGGCTGATCACGCCGGCGTGCGCGGCCTTGGCCGGAGTCATGAACAGTTTCATGGTGCCGTCCTGGCGGAACCGGATGCGCAGTTCGTTTTCGTATATTTCGATATGAATGTCGGAAACGTTCATAACGACGGCCTGGGTCAAAATCAGGTTAACAAGTTTGATGATCGGTGCGTCGTTTTCATCCATGCCGCCAAGTTCGTCGAGTTCGTCACCACCACCTGATGCACCGCCGATGCCTTCGGCCAGCGAGTCGATATTTTCGCCGTAGAGGTTGCCGAGGGCAGCTATGATCGAAAGTTCAGAGCTGACTACAGGCGAAACCCGCATGCCGGTCATCATTTCGATGTGGTCGATGGTGATGATGTCAGTCGGGTCAGTCATGGCGAGAACGAGTTTATTATTCTCACGCTTGACCGGGCAGAGAATCTGTTCGTGACAGAGTTTTTTCGGCAGCAGTGTCGCCAGAACCGGGTCGACGAGGCTTTCGTCGAGATCGATAAACGGAATGTTGAACTGCTTTGACAGGGCGATAGAAAGCTGTTTGTTTGAAAGAATGCCGTGTTTGACCAGATAGGCGCCCATGCGCAGCTTTTCTTCTTTGGCACCCTTAAGGGCCTTGTCCAGCTGTTCGGCGGTGCAGAATTTTGATTCGATAAGAATGTCGCCAAGGCGCTTCTTCTGACCTTTGGCGGCTTTGCCAGAGGGTTTTTCACCAAGCATCTGTGAAATTTTGTTGTCGAGAGCATCGCCAATTACCTTGGCCGGTTTGAGAGCCATGGTCAGGTGTGCGCCGGTCAGAAGTGATGTGTCGGCCGGGGCAACGGTTCCGACGATCAGTTCGGGGCCGTTGATTCTGATCGGAATGATGCGTTTTTCTTTGATGATCTTTTTGTCGATCAGTTTGAACGCATCCTGGGTGATTTCGACTTCATCGACCTTGATGAAGGGAACGTTCAACATTTCGGCTTCTTTGCGGGCAAGAAGTTCTGGAGTGATCTTTTCGGAGGCGGCGATTGCCTGAATGAAAGCGGCCGGATCGGCGTTTTTGCTGCGGGTTTCTTCCCAGAGCTGGGGTGTGACGATACCCTCGTTCATCAGCAGTCTGCCGAGTTTTTCGATAGACTCGCCATCGGCCGGGAAAGCCGGAAACGAAAGTTTAAAGGCCGCTTGATCCATAAAAATTTACACCCCGGACAGAGTCATTTCTGCTCTTTGAGAATTCTTTCAGCTATTCTAGCAAATGATGGTCGCAGGTTCAATGATAAAGCCTTCTCAAAACTTGCGCGAGCTTTTTTCTTTGCTTTTGCCCGCAGCAGCAACCCCAGCTGAAAATGCGCATCAGCATAGTCAGGGTTGAGTTCGATAGCTTTTTCCAGGCATTCACGGGCGGCTGTGGGCTTGTTCAGCTGAACTTTCGTCAGCGCGACCCAGTAAAATGCGTCGGGGTAAGTGTCGTTGATCTGAACAGCCTCTTCGAAGTGGCGCAGAGCGTTTTCCCACTGGCATTCTTCGAAATATTTGATACCAAGATTGATACGGCTGGAGGCCAGGTCGAGTTCGAGAATTGCGATCTTTTTCAGTTCAGCAAGGGCTTCAGCAAAGAATTCCTGCTTCATCAGGCTTTCAAAGTTAACAAATTCGGGAGCGTCGGTTTTGCCGCTGCGAACGACCATCTCACGGAAGCTGTCGATCGCCATCTCGGTGTCATCTGTGATTTCGTAGATAGTAGCGAGATAAAACCATGCTGCCAGCAGATTCGGGTTCTTCTTTAGAACACTGCGCAGCGTGCTGCGGGCTTCAGAGTAATAGCCTCTGAAAAAGAGAGTTTTACCCAGGGCCAGGCCGATATCGAGATAGCCGGGGTGCGCAACGAATTCGGCACGCAGTTTTTCGATTTCTTCTTCGAGGGCCTGCATGCGCCGTTGCAGATTCTGCAGGTTTCTTGCCAGAACCGCCCATTTGGGCCTGATCTTCAGGGCTTTGCGAAACAGTCGCTCGGCATCGTCGAGATTATTTGTCTGCATGCGCAGGGCGCCGAGATTGTTGAGAATCCGCGGGTCTTCTGGCGAGAGTCTTAGTGCGGTTCTGAAAGCGTCTTCTGCATCCTGATAGAGGCTCATGGCCAGATAGACATTACCAAGGTTGTTGAGAATTTCGGCATCGTCGGGAAAAGCGTGCATGGCGCGCTGCATTGCCTTCTCGGCCTCGCTGAGCATGCCCAGTCGACGCAGTGTGTTTCCCAGGAGAAGGAGCAGCGGTCTGGAGTCTGGTATGATCATCTCAGCCTGACGCAGCTTTTTAAGAGCTTCGTTGAAGTTGCCGCGTTTTAGAAGCGCCTGAACTTCGGGCCCGAGATAGGATGAATTTTCAACGGTCAGTTCATCAGAAAGCTCTTTGATTTCGTCATCGAAGCTCTCTTCGATAAAATTGCTCAGCTGCCCGGCGACTTCGTTGTTCTTTTTATGGGCGGCTTCGATGATGAAGTCAATGTTGGGGTAGTCAGGTGCAATGTTTTTTACCTGATTGAATTCATTCAGTGCGGCAGAAAAAAATCCGGCTCTGAAATAATTAATTCCTCTGTCAAAAAGTTCTTCAGCCTCTTTAGACCTTATAAACATTTTACGGGTATTGCCTTGAGGTTGGGTTAGTGATACAATAGCTATACTCCATTGTGCACTCGCTTGTCAATGGGAAAAACGTACCCTCAGGAGGGTTCTCATGGATTCCACGCCCGGAATCAAGATGAAGTTCTGTGAATCTTTAGACCGCTTTGTTGCAATACGATCATTCACGCCAGAACAGAAACAGCAGCTTTTCAAGAACATCAAGATAACCGACAAGAAATCTTACAAGCGGTTGATAATCAACGCTTCAGTCGTCAACTATCTCGATGAGATTGCCCCTCTGGTCTTTGGAAACAACGAATACCCCCTGCTCGGTGAAATCATCGAACAGGAACTTTATAATCTCTGCGTCAAAGTCAACCCGACGCTCGATATTAAAGAAGTTACCATTCAGGTCGACGAACAGGCTGCCAAGGGTGGCGCCATCACCATGCTCGGTTCTGAAAGCGATGAAACCAAGTCTTCGCAGCAGCGCTACATGGAGATCGAAAACCACCTGCGCAAGCGCATTATCGGCCAGGACGAAGCGGTCACCGCTGTGGCTCAGGCTATCAGAAAAGCCCGCGTTGGTCTCAAGAACCCGAAACGCCCGGTCGGCAGCTTTATTTTCGTCGGTCAGACCGGCGTTGGTAAAACCGAGCTTGCCAAAGCCCTCTGCGAATTCATGACCGGCAGCGAAAATGATCTGGTGCGCATCGACTGTTCAGAATTCGCCATGAGCCATGAATACGCCAAGTTGATCGGTGCCCCTCCGGGCTACATTGGTCATAATGAAGGCGGCTATCTGACCGAATCGGTTAAGAACAAGCCAAATGGCGTTGTTGTTTTCGACGAAATCGAAAAGGCACACGAAAAGGTTCACAATCTGCTTCTGCAGTTGCTTGACGAAGGTATTCTCACCGACAGCAAGGGCGAAACTGTCAGTTTCAGAGAATGTGTCATTATCCTGACCACCAACGTCGGGGTTTCTGACATAACTACTGAAGAGAGCAAGCCCGGTTTCAGAGTCGACGAATCGTCTGCCAAAGCCACTCAGAAGCTCGACGATCTTTCGCACGACAAGAAGGTCAAGATTACCCGCAAGAGCCTTGAGAAGAAGTTTCCGCCCGAATTTCTCAACCGCATCGACGACGTGATCGTTTTCAGAGCTCTCGATAAGAACGACAATCTTGAAATTCTCAAAATCCTGCTCCAGGAAGTATCTGACCGTGTTTCAGGCCTGAATATGCGCCTGACCTTCACTGATGAGCTCAGAACTTTCCTGGTAGATAAGGGCACTGACCTTAAATATGGCGCCCGTCCGCTGCGTCGCACCATTCAGCGTTATATTGAAAACCCCCTGGCAGAGCAGATTCTTAAAGGCTCTTTCAACAAGGGTGACGATATCTCTGCTGAGACTGGCGTTGACGATGACAAAGAGCCGTGCGCCAACTTCAAGATCGTCGGCAAGGTCGAAATCAAAGAGATCGAACCGCCGAAAATGCCGCCTCAGGCTCTTCCGAAGTTTGTTGACCCGCCAACCAAACTCGAAGAAGAAGAATAATCCAGACAAAAAAAATACCCCGGTCAGGCCGGGGTATTTTTTTTGCTGCTCTAATTTCACTCAACGGCGACTTCGGCGTGTTTTTTTAGCGACTGCCGCCGGGTCTTTGCCCTGGCGTTTCATATAGAGCTCATAGGCAATCTGGCCGGCAATCGAAGAGGCTTTAGTACCAGAATGATTGGGCTGGCCTGACAGTGTGACAATGCAGAGGTCGCGGCCGGTTGCCTTGGTGAAGCCGCCAAACCAGGTGAACAGATAGTTGGGTGAAGCACCTGTAAGCGTGCCGGTTTTACCACCGCAGATAGTTGCCAGGTCGGGGCAACTGCTGTAGCCGCCAAAGCCCTTTTTCCCGGTTCCGACCGAAGTGGTGCCATACATCATTTTGTAGATTTCACGGGCAGTGCTTGATTTGATTGGCTGGGCGAGCTGAAATGGTTTGCGTCTGAAAATGACCTTGTTTTTGCGCACCACGTAGTCGACCAGATAGGGTTTCATGGTTTTGCCGCGGTTAAGGACGGTTGAAATGATGCTGGCAACATGCATCGGGCTCACGAGAAAGTCGCGATTGAGACCGGCTGCGGCCTGTCCCAGTTTGATCTGGTCATTGGGCAGATCGGCGAGCGATTTGCCGACCGGCAGGTCGAAGAAAAACGGCTTATTGAAGCCGAAAGCGGCAGTGTATTTTTCGAGCACATCGCGACCGATTTTTTTGGCAATGCGGCCGAAAACACCATTGTGTGAATTGGCGAAGGCTTTCCAGACGGTCATGTAGGTCTTGCCCCAGGCGAGAAAGCTGCTTTCTGAGTTGATTTTACCGGTGTCGATGGCTGCGGCGCCGGTAACGATCTTAAAAATTGAAGCGACAGGGAAAGTCGGCTTGAGAGCCCAGTTATCGGTTTTGAATTCTTCAGTTTCGATCGAGGTGACGATACCGCGGTGGCTTGATGACATGGCAAGGATTTCGCCGGTGGCCGGGTCCTGGATAATTGCCACGCCAATGCGGTTTGAATAACGTTCGAGGATGTTTTCGAGCATCTTCTGCAGGGTTGGCCTGACGGTCAGAACTATGTAGGTTTCACTGTCATACCTTACGATATAGCGATCGAGAAGAGTTGCAAATTCCCACTTGTTTCTGCTGATGGCATCGATGTAAGTGATTGCTGATGCAGAACCGGCGGTTGCAGCTGTCTGTGCTTTGCCCGGTAGAGTTGAAGCGGCGGTAGATGCTCTGAGGGGAAGAGCCTGAACCCGGTTGGGTTCACGACGGGCCATGGCTTCTGCTGCAGCTGACTTGTAGGCAACTTCAAAACTTTCGTTTTCAGACCTGGCCGAGGCGGCTTCGGTCGTCTGCATATCGATAGAGGCGGTTGACATCTCAGTTGATGCGATGTTTTCGGTGGCAGGCGATTCACCTGCGGGCTTCATTGCTGTCACGGTCTCATTCGTCGGTAATGATTCAGTGGTTGCCGCTGCGGGTGCAAGGTCGAGTGCGGCAGGTTTGCTGACAGAGGAGGTCTGATTTTCGGTGACAGGGCCGGGGTTGTCGTAGCGGATGGTGACAACCGGAACGGCTGGCGCTGCCGGAGCAGCAGCTTCTGCAGAAGCTTGAGCAGTCATCTGCTGCTTTCTTTCATCTCTGGTGGATTCGGCTACATAGCGGGGTTTTTCGCCGCGGTCGGCAATCTTAAGAACCAGTGCCTCAACTACCTGAGAATCGAGTGCAATACCCATGAAAGCTATGTAAAGAACAATGCAGAGTATATTCAGGGGTTTGAAGTAGTTTGAAACCATTATAGCGCTGCTTTCTAGTTGATTCTGGTTTTTTCGACAAGACCGGCGCGGGGAACCTTGAGGCTGGCGCCAAGCTTAAGGCCACGTTCATCTTTGATACGATTGATGCGGATCAGAGACTGAACCATCTGCTGATTGCCGTATAATCTGCGTGCAATTTTGTCGAGAGTGTCGCCGGCCTGAATTGTATACTCGACGAAGCGATCGCCTTCGACTTCACGCAGAGTATTTTCTTCGTTGCTTTTGTTTGTGCCGGTGTCGATGCGGGCAATCGGCATCGGTTTTTCATTAAAATCCCGGCTTGCCGGTGCGAAGGCACCTTCAGGAGCGACTTTAATCGGGGTTTTGAGGCGATGTTCGCTCACCAGACTGTCGATACGGCCAACCAGAACCGGTGAAGCCGGTCTTTCGATGCCTGGAATGACACTGGTGTGCGGCCCGATATCGCCGTGAATGGTGAAGGCGAATGCAATCTGCAGCAGGAAAAGTCCGCCTAAAAAGAAGAGAAATAGCCCAAACTGGGTTCTGGATCTGCCTGGAGTTTTCTGTTTTTTCATGCCGACCTCCTGTGTTCTAAAAAGCTATCGGCATGTTTTTTGATAAAACTTAGGAAGTGGGTGGTGCAGAATTTTCGGAAAATTCGCTCTCGCTTTTCTGCAACTCTGCAAACTTAAGATTCTCTATTGTTAGTATGGCAAAACCAGCTGCCAGAACGTAAAAATAACCGAATGAATGCGAGACCAGACCGAAGGCAGCAGCCAATTCGGGCGATTTTCCCAGCATGCCGTTTAGAACCAGCACACAGCAAAATTCATAGACTCCGATCATGCCGGGGCTGGCAGGTATCATCGAGCCGACCGAAAGGACCGAAATCAGTAATACTGCCCCTTTTATACCGAGATCGAGACTGAACATCTGCAGGCAGAGCGCCAGGGTCAGCAGTGACAGGCTCCAGCAGACAAACGAGAGCAGAGTGGCTTTTGCAAAAATGGCCGGCTGGCTGATCAGGCCGAGGCCGTTGATGAATGAATCCCTGATGCGCGTAAGTAGCTGATCGAGGCGCGCAGGCAAAAGTCTGAAGATGGTGCTGGTGATTTTTTCGAATAAGTTTCGTTTGAATTGCATCATGGCAATGGCAACCAGCACTGTTAAATAAAATATAATCGCCGAAAAGCTGGCTTTGCGGATCAGCGGGGTTGCCGTGAACAGGTTGAGCGAGGCAACGATCAGGCTTACAATGACGATGCCGTCGAGAAAGCGTTCGATAACTACCGAACCGAAAGCCTCACCGGCCGGCGCAATGTTCTTTTTTCTAAGATACCAGGCACGCAGAAACTCACCAGCGCGCGCTGGCAGCAGATTGTTGAACAGATAGCCCATTACCAGCCCGAAATATGAATGTTTGAGGTCGAGGGGGCGGTTAGCCAGTATCATCTGCCACCGCCAGGCGCGGGTTATGTGTTCGAGAGTCAGCGACACACACATCAGCAGCAGATATTCAAATCTGAGGGTGCTGACTATCGCTGGGATCTGCCGTAAATCGACCTTCTGCAGGGCAAGCCAGAGGAAAAAAAAACTTGCGGCAATTCCCCAGAATTTCTTGGATTTTAACATAGCGGGCATGGTACCATGGGGCCTGAACATTCACAAGATTGTTTATTGGCATATCTTGCGGCATGATTCAACGATTGCAGCAAATCCTCGAGGTAGCTTCAGATGTGGGTGGCTTTACATATCAGCGTTTGTGTGATTTTTCTGCTGCTTGCGGCTTTCTGGGTCGGTAAAAAACTTGGCCAGAGAAAATTCTTCAAGATCGAGCAGGAAATGAAAGCTCTGGAGCTGTCGTTCAAACACCTTACCAACGATATCGAAATGGTCGCCAGCCACAATATCAAAGCCCTCGAAGGCCAGTGTAATGTGCTAAAAGAGCTGCTGACGGTTGCCGATAAAAAGTGTCTCTATGCCAACGATCTTCTCAAAGAGATTGATGATGGGGTAGAAGCTCTGCGCAAGCGTAATTTGAATCCGGCCAATGCCTTGACGAGCATTGATCAGGGGCATGACAAGCGATTTCGCAAAGAAGTCCAGGATACTCTTGAAGAGATGCTTAAAAAGATTGCTGCTCTCAATACCCGCGTCAGCGAGCTCGAAGACTGTCAGGGAACAGATATTGCCCATGCCGGTGGTGGTTTTGACCAGGATGAGCTGAAAATGATGATCAGCAATGAGGTTTCGGTATACCTCAAAGCTCTGGAAGCCAGTTTTGAAACCTACGAACCGGCAGTGGCGACTGCAAACAGTCGCGGCTTTGAACGCCCGGGTGAAAACATCACTCCCAGAGTTTTTGAAAATGCCGGCGACCGACCGCAGGTGCATGAAAAGATTGTTGATAAAGGCACTGATCGACCGGTTCTGCGGGCAGTCGGCCGGGAATCAACAGTTAACAGTGCTCCGGTTGCGCAATCTCTGCAGGCTTCGCAGTCTTCACCGCCTGCTGCTACAGCTGCATCTCTCAAACCTGTTACAAGCCTGCCATTAAAAGAAGTTCGGGTTGAAATGGCTGAAATTCCGGTCAAAAAAACCGATCTCTGCCGCACACCATCAGCTACCCCTCCGCCGGCAAACTTTCGGGTCAATGAGGTTCTCAGGCTTTATTCTGAGGGCTATTCACTGCCTCAGATCGCCAGAAACCTTAATATGGGCAAGGGCGAGATCGAACTGATCATCAAGATTTATGGTGAAAACCTCAGCATGAGGAATGTTCTCTGATGTCGAAACGAAAGAGCACTGATAAAACAGCTCGTAAGTCTGATCAGGCCTCAACTGTTGTGACAGTTGCAGCACCCGTGTCTTGTGAGCATGCGATAGCCGCCGGTAGCGGTCCATCATTTTTAAAAAGTCTGCCCCCTTCGGTTAAAAACTGGCTGATTCTGACCGGGTTCGTGGTGGCCGGCATCGGTATTTATTACCTTGCCAATGTCATTGCACCGTTTCTTGTATCACTGGTGGTTGCCTACATTCTCAACCCGGTGGTCAGAAAACTGGTGGAGCGCAAAGTTCCGCGACCCTGGGCGGTTCTCTCGGTGTTTCTTGCCTGTTTTGCTGTATTTGTTCTGTTTATCGTGCCTTTCACCCTTACCATGATCTCTGAGGCAGGTGACCTGGTGATCAAGCTCAGCAACCTCGATGTCAAAAGGCTTGCCGACAATTACAAGGTGCTCGGGCTCGATTTTTACGAAAAGTTTTCGAATTATCCCTATGTTAAGACATACATCGATGAGTTCGTGCAGAGTGACCGGGTGCGCGAGCTGGCAGCCCAGGGCGTGATTCTTGTAAAAGATGGCGCGGTGACTACCTTTAAAAAGGTGCTTGGCTTTCTCGGTGGCGCCTTTTCAGGTATGTTCAACATGTTTCTGATCCCTATTCTCGTTTTTTACATTCTTCTCGACATGGATGAAATCTACGCCGGTTTCAAGATGTTGATTCCGCACGATTACCGGCCAAGAACTCTCGATGTGTTGCGTAAGCTCGATGAACAGCTGAGTTCGCTGCTGCGCGGCCAGCTGCTGGCCAATTCGATTTTTGCCGGGCTGATGACCATCGGAATCTGGTTTTCCGGTCTGCATTTTTTCCTTTTTCTTGGTTTGTTTGCAGGCATTGCCAATTTCATTCCCTATCTCGGGGGGCTGTTTACCGTCATTCTGGCACTGCTGCTTGCCATCGCCCAGTTTGGTTTTTCGGGCATGCTGGTTGCGGCCATGGCCAAGGTCGCCGTTGCGGTTCTGATAATTCAAAGTATCGACGGCTGGTATCTGCAACCCTACGTCGTCGGTGAAAACGCTGGTTTGCACCCGCTTACCGTAATGCTGGCACTTACCATCGCCGGCAGTCTCGGCGGCATACCTGGTATGGTGCTCGCCGTGCCGGCAACCGTCATTCTTAAAGTTTTTGGTCGCGAAATCTACCACGAACTCTACGACCAGGTGTGAAAATGAATGCTGATAACGCCATTATCGTAAATCGTCTCTGCAAAAACTTCGGCCGGAAACAGGTGCTCAAAGGTCTCGATTTTTCGGTGCCGCTCAATACCATCGCCGGTTTTCTCGGCCCGAATGGCGCCGGCAAGACGACGACGATGCGCATGCTGCTTGGCCTGATTCCAGGTATTGATGGTGAAATAACTATGCTGGGCCAGACCATGCCAGGCGGCCGAACGGTCGCACTCGAAGAAATCGGAGCGGTGGTCGAAAACCCTGCATTCATAGAATCAATGAGCGCTTATGAGAATCTTTACTGGTTTGGCAGTCTGTATAAGCCACTTACCGATCAGCGGATATTAGAAGTGATCGAGATGGTTGGTCTGCGAGATGCTGCCCGTCAGCGGTTCGGCACCTTTTCCACCGGTATGAAGCAGCGCCTTGGCGTTGCCTTCGGCATTCTGCACCGGCCCAGGCTGCTGATTCTCGACGAGCCGACCAGCGGCATGGATCCGGCAGGCCGGGTTCACATGCGCGAAATTCTGACCCGCATTCACGATGAAGAAAAGACCTCGATTTTTCTTTCGAGTCATCTGCTCGACGAAGTGCAGCGTCTCTGCAACTATGTCGTGATCATCGACAATGGCAGATGTGTTAAACAGGGCTATGTGTCTGAACTGCTTTCCGGCCATAGTGAAAAATGGGAAATAAGGGTAGCTGACGAAGACGCCACGAAAACCCGCGAATTGCTTGCCGCCATGCATGAAGCGGTCATCGATATCAATCAGGGCCCGCGCGGGCTTGTTGTCAGCCTGCAGCCCGGAAAATCGGCTGAGGTTAACAGCAGTCTGATCAAAGCCGGGGTGCGGGTGACGGCGCTGATTCCGCTTGAAGCATCTCTCGAAGAGACCTTCATCAAGCTGACCGGCAACGGTGTTACCGTCGGAGGTGGCGCATGAGACGCATGCTGTTTCTGATTTTGTTTGAGCTGAAGAAAATTCTTAACCGCAAGAAGGCACTTCTGTTTCTGTTGGCCCTCAACATCGTGCCGCTGGTTGCCAGCCTGGCTTTAATCGTGGCTTACGTTAAGTTCAAAGGGTTTGGATTTGGTGAAGTGCAGTTCTCGGTGCTGCATGAGATCGTTAAAGGGTTGTTTACTGCGCATTTCAAGCTTTTTGCCTTCATTGCGCCCTTTTTTCTGGCACTTGTCGTCGGTGACAGTTTCTCGACCGAGCTCAGTCGCGGTTACATGAAGATGCTGCTGCTGACACCGGTCAGGCGCTGGCAGGTGATTACCGCGAAAACTCTGGCAATCATGCTGTTTCTGCTGCTGGCTGTATGTCTGGGCGGCTTTTTTCTGCAGGCTGACCTGCTGGTTGCCCGCTCGCTGACCCAGACTTCAGGGCTACTGCCCAATGCGCTTCCTGATGCGCTGAATGTCGATATCAGCAAACCGCTTTATCTGGTCAGTACCTCTTCTGCTTTTCAACTTCTTGTGCTCACTTTTGTCGGAAACCTGATGCTGATTGGTTTCTTTATCGTATTTGCCCTATTTTTTGAATCGGCGATTCTGATGTCTTTTACCAGTTTGAGCGCTCTGATGGGTATTCATACCTTTTATCTGATCGCTTCGAGTCTGCTCAATAAAATCGACGTGTGGTATGAGAGCGCCGCAAAATGGTGCTTTACCCGGCACCTTGACGAACTTTTTTCGGTGAATACCATCGAAACTATTCTTGAAAGTCGCGGCAATCTGCTGACCGACAATATTTTCACTGCCTGGCAATCAAGTCTCGGTTGGGCTGTACTTTTTTATGCAATTGCGGTATTATTATTCTCGAGGCGACAGATTCTGCATTAACTATAAACTTTGAGGGGCCCGCTGCCGATGATTATTCAGAAATGAAATAATCGGAGGCAGATAAATGAGTTCTTTTAATAGAAAAAGTTGGCTTGGCATGATCCTGTTGGCTTTTGTGTTTTCGCTGACCGGCAGCACTCTGTTGGCTGTAACCAAACATCAGATATTTGAACTCAGTCAGCAGATCAAACAAAAGCAGGCGCAGGTAAACAAGCTTTATGTTGAACTTCGCAAACTGAATGAAGAGGGTGGCCCTGATGCCCAGGAAAAAGCCCAGGTGATCATGGCCGAGATTGTTGAACTGAAAGAACAGATTGGTGAACTGCAGAGAAATCTTGAACAGCTTAAAAAGACCGCGATGCCGAATGAGGCGCTGATGCGTCGAACCGCAAAGAGATAATTAAAAGTCACTGTTCGAAGACCAGAGCTTTTAAATTATAAACTCCTCCAAAGAACCGCCGCCCGACTGACCACCGGGCGGCGGTTCAGTCTTTTGTGAAAATAAAAATGGCCGGGGCTGTTGGGCCCCGGCCATTTCAGGAGAACGTTTACTTATTTGGTTTTCAGCTCACTGAGCAGGTTTCTGACGTTGTTCTGAGTGGCTTCGTCGAGGCCGCCTTCAGTGAACACTCTGAAGTTCATTTTGGCGATCAGATCGGCGCTGATGTCGCGGTTCTTTTCGTTGGCGGTAGCAACGTAGTCGATCAGACCGGAAACATCACCGCTGCTGACGGCTGCAACCAGTTCTTTGGTTGAGGTTTTCTTGTAATAATCTTTAACCATGGCTTCCCACATGGTGTCTTTGGCGAAAGCCAGGTCTTTGTATTCAGGTGAGAAACTGTATGAAGAAGCCGGGAAATATACGGCCAGGCCAGTTGCATTCTTGGTATTGTAACCGCTGAGACCATTGATGACAACGGCTTTGTCGATGGCGGCCATGAGCTTGCTGGCTGCGGTCTGGAAAGCTTCGTCTTTGATGGCGTTTTTGGTGAGAGATACAAAGTGGCCAAGGTCGATGTTGGTGCGGTAATAGAACTTCTGGGCAGCATTGAGGGCGCCCTTGAATTCGGCACCGTGGTTGCCGGCAAGAGCTGCTTTGCAGTAGCCGTTGATAGCATCGCGCAGATTGTCGATTTCGCTGCATTTGAGGGCAGACTGTGTGGTTGAAGACATACCGGCGCTGCCACCATTGTATGAGTTGGAATACTCGGTAACGATGTGTTTGGCAAAAGCTTCAGGATTCATGCCTTTTTTGAAACCGGAAAGGATTTCGAGGTAGGGATAGCCCTGGCCCGGCTCGGTTTCTTCAGAAGCGATGAGATAATCGCAACCATCTTTCATGGCATAGGCGACTTCAACCATCTGCATCAGACAGGCGTCAAAGCAGAAAATGTCGAGTTTCTTGCCGAGGGCGGCTTCGATTTCTTTAAGGGCGACAGTCAGCTGGTTGGTGGTAATGTGGTTGCCAGACTGGTCGTCATAAGAAATGCCTTTGATGATTTCGCCTTTGGCATCTTTCCAACCTGAGCCATGGTTCCAGACTACTGAGCAGTAGTGCTTGGCGGGGTAGGCTCTGGCTGTTTCCACAACGAATTTTACATATTCATGATAGTCGCCCATGTCGATTTCACCGGGTTCGCCGATTACTTTGGCGCCATCTTTTTCGACGTAGTAGAGAGTGGCAGGAGCGTGTTCGCGGTCAAGCAGGCAGATTACATTGAGATTATCGTTAGAACCACCGGCTGAAACCATTTCCTGCAGGTCGCCAACACCAAAAGAATCGAGGTTGTTGTCGGCATTGAGGAAAACCATGAAAGTCCATTCTTTCTGGGCGGCGCTGGCCGGAGCACAAAAGACGCATGCCAGAAGAATAACTGCAAGAATACTGAATACACGCTTCATACTTATTACTCCTTATACTCTTATACGGGAAGCAGAACGTTCAAGAACAATACTTATTCGATACTTATACAAAATACACTGATCTTTTGATTATAGAACCACAAATGTACCCTGTCAAGGAAACTCGAAAATGTTTCTTAACTTATTTGTCTAAAATGAAAAAGCCCCCGAGCACCTTGAGCGACCGGGGGCTTTTTTAAAGTGTTCTTACTTGCCGGAAACTGAATCTTTGAGAGCTTCGAACAGGCTTTCGAATTCGCCTTCGATTGCTTTCGGCAGAAGTTTTTCTGAGTAAACGGCGAAGTTGAGTTCCTGCAGGGCGATGCGGCTGGCTTCAGGATTCTGGGCGGCTTCGGCGACCAGATTTCTCATTTCGTCGAGATTACCAGCGGTTACACCGGCAACTACGCGTTCAGCGGCTTCTTTTTTGGCCAGAGCGGCGATCATTTCATCCCACATGGTGGCTTTAGCGAAACACAGGCCATTGTATTTCGATTCGAGAACCAGGTTGGCCGGCAGGTAGATAGCCAGACCCTTCGAGTTCTTGGTGGTAGAACCGGTAACTTTGTTGATGATGATGGCGGCTTTAACAGCGGCGATAACTTTATCGCAGGCAGTTTTTACAGCAGCGTCAATGCCGGTCTGAGCCTGAAGCAGTTCGGCAAAATGAACCAGGTCGATATTGCCCGGGTCACCGAACTTCTGAACTCTGGCGAGGGCTGATTTAACGATCATGGTGTTTTTGCCGGTCATCAGAGCTTTGGCGAGACCATTTACCGAGTCAACGACCGGGCCGAACTTGGAGAGGTCGAGGGCTGACTGGGTTGATTCGTCGAAACCCTGGCTGCCACCATTGTATGATTTGGCAAAAGCGTTAACCCAGTTGAGGGCATAAGCCTGAGCGTTCATACCGGCTTTGACACCACGAAGAATATCGTCATAGGGGGCGCCTTTGCCCGGTTCAAGTTCTTCAGAAGCGACCATGTATACAACATTGTCTTTAACGGCATGAGCGACTTCAACCATCTGCATCAGACAGGCGTCAAAGTTCAGGATGTCGATTTTCTGACCGAGAATCTTGCTGACTTCGGCAACTGCAGTACCAAGCTGAGCGTTGGTGATGTGATTGTTTGAAGAATCATCATAAGAAATACCACGGTAGATAGCGCTGGTGCCTTTGTTTTTCCAGCCTGAGCCGTGATTCCAGATGGTGAAGCAGTAATGCTTGGCCGGGTAATTTTCTTTAACGAATTTGGCAAAAGCGACAAACTGGCGGTAATCGCCCATGTCCATTTCGCCCATGTCTTTTACTTTTTTGATGTTGTTCTTTTCGATGTAGTTGATCTGAGCCGGGCCGTGTTCACGGTCGATAAGGCTGACGATATTCAGGAAATCACTTGAGCCAACTTTGGCCATTTCCTGCTGGTCTTCTACACCAAACGGATCCAGATTGTTGTCGGCGTTAAGGAACACTGCTACGGTCCAGTCTTTGGCTGCGGCAGCGTTTGCAGGTGTGTATGCAGCGCACAACAACAGGGTTACAACGACGATGATACTTGATACTCGCTTCATTCTCGGTCTCCCTGAACTTATATACTTATCCGGGAATGCTCGCTCCGGATACTTAACATTCTAATGGCGTCTTGAAAAGTGCGCAAGAGGGCAAAGAAAAAAATGTACATTTTTTTTTGCCCTCTGGTATAGTTGTCTGAGACTCAGTCACCACAACAGGAACCGGGCAGGGATATGAAAAAAATCGAATTTTTTGGTTTTCCGGTGGTCCGAGCGACCCCCGACGACGTTGACGATCTCTTCGCTTTCGAAAAAATCTGCTTCGAGCATGCGGTCGACCAGTTTCCGAAGCGCAACCTAAGGCATCTGATAACTTCACCGACCAGCATTACCCTCATCATCAGAGACGAAGAGGGGAAAATATTCGCGACAGTCACCGGGTTGCTGCGGCATTTCAAAGTGCCATCGGGCCGCGTCTACAAAATCGGTGTGCTGCCCGACCGCAAACAGAAGGGCACTGGTTCGTTTCTCGTAAAAGTCATTGAAGACTGGTTCAGAGAGAACGGAATGAAAAGAAGTTGTGCTGAGGTGCGCGAAAGCAATACGCCGTCGCGGCGCATGTTTGAAAAGAACGGGTACAAAGAGACAAAAACCATTTTCTGGTACTACGCCGGCGGCGAAAATGCCGTCAAATACTGGAAAGATCTGTAAAACAAAACCGCCCCCGCGCATCTGCGGGGGCGGAAACTTTGATTATACTGTGAAGTTGCTGTGGGTGCTTCAGCAGTTCAGACTGCGGTATCGACGATATTAGTCTTGCCGGCAGCTTCAGTTTCTTCACTTTTGCTGGTCTTATCATAAGAGCTGCGGCTGTTGAAAAGCTTCTGGAACATCTGCTGTTTGAACTTCTCTGCATATTCAACAAAATCTTTGAGGAAATCCTGGTAGTCTGACTGGCTGACTTTGACTTCGGGCTTGAAAAACATTTCGATAAGCGAGGCGTTGCCGTCTTCTTTGTCTGTGGCCGGCAACAGGGTTGAAACGTCGGTAGTGGCGGCCGGAAGTGCGGTTTCGCCTTCCGTCGGTAGAGCTTCAGTGGCTGCGGCACCGCCGAGAGCGTCGGTTCTGGCCTGTTCTACATCAGCGAAAAAGGCTTTTGCCTGTTCCTGCATTACGCCCTTGATCTGGTCAAAGGCACCATCGGCTTCGCCGTAGGTAGCTTCGAGTTCAGCGAAGAATTCATCGGATTCCTTGAGAAAATTTTCGAGGGCTTCGGGGCTGAGGTCGGCAAGACCTTCAACCGCATCAAAAAATTCACCGGTGGTTTCGGGCGAAATTTCGAGCGACTTCTCGGTACCATTCATGAAAGAGCCAACCGGGTCGATCGACAGGCTGAAGTTACCCATGAAAGTTTCTGAGACCTTGCCGCTCAGTTCGGCAAAGCGGTTAGCTCCCTGTCTGCCCATCTTTGCTTCAACTTTTGATGAAAGTTCATAGAAAAGATCGAACTGAAAAGAAATGTTGAGACCGCCGGCCTGAATTGAGCCGGCTTCGGGGCTTTCCTGTAAACCGGTTTTCCCGGAATCTTTGCGTTCGTGGGTTCTTGAACGTTCAAAAACGTCTTTCAGGCCCAATGGCGCCGGTGAGAAGGGTTTTTCGTTTTTTTCTTCGTCAACGCGGTCACGAAATCTGTTCTGAAGCTGTTCAAGTATTGACCTTCCGTGGTCGCTGCCTAATTTAAGACTCATATGCTGCCTCCTTGCAGTTGAAAGAGCATATTTCACCCTTTCTTTAATAATCATCGGCAGTTTGCTGACGAAAGATTATGCGAAAATCAGGCAAATTTGGGGGATGATTAAGGTATAAAAGTAAAATTTATAAAAAAGAATGCAATGATGACTAAATATCTTTAATTTTCGTTTGCTTTTAAGTTAAGCCAGCTTTGCTGACGAATCTGAGTTGCTGTTTCGCCATAACCGCCTGCAGGAATCTTGTTCTGATGATGGACGCGGGCATTTAAGTGCGGTTGCCCTGATGGCTGCCTATTCTGCAGAATCAGAATCTGCAGTTAAATGATTCTTGTCGGTCGTTTCGATATCTTTGCCGTTGCCGTTGTTTACATCTTTGTCTTTATTATTTTTTTCTTGATCTTCGTCTGCATTTTTCTCCTCAGGTATGGGCCAGGGGCTGCCGTTTACCCATGCGACGAGTTCTTCAAGAAGAGTCTTTCTGATTTCTGGCTCATTAACTTCGAGTTCTTCTGTCAGGTTTTCTGAAAGTTCCGAGGTGGCAGACTTTTCTTTTTCAGAGGCCTGATAAGACTCATCTGTCGGTTCCTTTTCTGAAAATGCTGCCGCTGCTTCAGACTTGTCTGGCAACTTCGGTTTTGCCGCTGTTTTGTCCGTTTCAGACCCATTTGCCTGTTTTGTTGCAGCTGGTTCCGGTGACTTCTGGTGAGCAGTGGTTTTTTTTGAAACTTCTGACTCTGAAGAATCAGTTAAAGCCACGGTATCGGAACCGGAAGCAATTGCAGCTTCAGATATTTCGGTCTGCTGGGCGGTGTCAGCCTGAGCGAGCCCTGTCACAATTTTTGCGGCCTGCATTTTTTCCAGAAGTGAGAAAATCTCAGTGAGTTCGTCGGCACATGAGAAGGCAGGTTCGGCGGCCGGGTCATTATCTCTGGCCGGAAAACGGCCATCGAAGACCGCGACCCTGGATCTGAACTGGTTCGAGCGGCCGGCGAGGCTTTCGAGTTTTTCTGCCAGGGCCTGCTGCCGGTCACCAAGCCGGGCAGGGGAGCCTGACACATGGCCATAAAAGTCTTCGAGGCTGATTTTGAAATCGAGCAGACTGCGCAGCATCTTATTAAGCTGGGCAGCATGTCTGACTGCCGGCAGCGAATCGTTCGAGTTGACGAGGTAATCGAGTATGCCACTGAAATGGGCGCGATGATGGTCGTGCTGGTTCAGAAGGGCTTCCCAGCGGCCGGCCGACTGGTCGAGAAGCTGAGATACTTCAGATATGGCTTTTTTCAGCAGGTCGGCCGGAGGGGCTCCTATGGCCCGGCGGCCGGCCTGATCGGTGAGAGATGCTGCGATATCTTTGATTTTCGTCAGTGCTTCTCTCTGAATTTTCGCAATCTGAGCGGTCAGCTGGTGCAGTTCTGCGAGATCGCTCAACATTTTCAGACGCTTCTGCCTGTCGTGCTGCAGGTCTTCGATCGAAATATTGATTATCGCTTTTGTTGATTCAAGCATCAGCTCATTGGCAATGCCGAGAAATTCAGGAAAAACAAGAGTGCTGGCCATTGCCGGGAAAGGCGCCCGCCTTACCAGTCTGGTCAGGTATTCGCAGTTGCGGCGAAAATACCGGTCTTCGCTGGCCGAAGCCGCGACTGCCAGGGCCAGGTCGACACTTTTCTGCATTCTGCCGTTGGTGCCGGCCAGGGTTTCGAGGCGTCTTTTCATGCGCAGCAGCGGGCTGCCGGTAAACGGGTCGGCCGCGAACGGGTCGTAAATTTCAGAGACTGCTTTGGCAGTTTCTTCTGGGTTTGCATCTGCCTCAGAAGTCAATTCCGCATCCGGGTCTGTTTCAGAGTCGGCGTTTGTCAATTCAGGGTCAGCTTCTACTTCAGAAATAGAGTTCAGGTCTGCAGCTTCGCTATTTTCAATTTCAGAGATCGCAGTCATAGTGGCGGCATCTGAAGCTACAAAAGAAGCTTTTTCAGCAGCAGGTCCCAGGTCTGTTTCAGAGACAGATGCTGGCTCGGCAACTGCCGGCAGAGCAGTGGCTGACGCCGGCGGGTTTCCTGAAGCCGGGGCTTCGGAAGCAAAGGTAAAAGCAGGCACTCCGGTGAGAATGCCTGCCGAAAGGCAGAGAAAGAGCAGAGATTTTTTGTTCATCAGACCTTCTTACATGGAATCGCCAGCACGACCACCACGATATTTCTTCATTTTTTTGGCGCTCATGGGTGGGAACGACATCTGCCCCGAGGCGGCCACGTTCGTCATATTACCATACCAGGTGTAGGTTCGGGTAATCGGGTTGAGCATCGCGTAAAGCTCGGCCCGGCCATCGTTGTCAGCGTCGACATAGATCTTGTCAGAGATGCCGTCGATGTCGAGGTCGTATTCCCACTGGTCGATGCGGCCGTCGAAGTTGCGGTCATACTGGTAATCATTGAAGCGGCCGTCAAAGTTGCGGTCGGTGGCCCAGTAGTCAGCGCGGCCGTCGCCGTTGCGGTCGGCCACAATCAGGTCGACGCGCCCGTCGCCGTTGCGGTCATACTGTCCGGCGCTCTGCATGTAGTTGCCGCTGTGGGCGTAGGCCATGTCGGGGTTCATCGATTCGACGTCAGGCGCCGACTCCCATTCATTAAGGCTGGCTTTAACCTGTGTGGCTACTACCGCCATAATCGCTATGATGAGGCCGAAAATCAGAAATGGTCTTCTGGTAAGCATAAAAACCTCCATAAGGTTATGGCGTGACAAAGTATAAAAAGTTGTAGGTTTGGCAAGAAGATTTTTTAAAAAAAGATAAAGTATATGCTCTGAGCTGCCGACGCCAGCGCTCCAATCGCGATTGCGTGGCGAGTTCGGCCGGTAAGCCGGTTGGCTGCGGCAACCGCGGTTGCTATGATGAACCCGGCCGGCATCAGCCGCGCCGGAAACAGTAATGTCAGCAGCGCAATGCCGGCAATGGCATTCAGCAGGCTGCCGCGCCCATGGCAGGGAAAACGCCGGCCGAGATGGCAGACGAACAGACCGCTCAATATCGCGCTGCCCACGATCAACAGCCCGCACCATATTGCTGTCGGCAGTGATACGGTTTGCGCCAGCTCGGCAAGCTGAAACAGGTCGCTGCGAAACAGTGCCGCCGTTTCGGGCAATCTTATATGCAGACTGATTGTTAGAACAACTGTTGCGGCCAGCAGAAGAACGGTAATACCCCATGAAACCAGCGGCTTGTTGAAGTCTCTGTGAATAGACTGTATATGGCCCGGCTGTGTGACTGAACGGTGTGAGAGCAGCAGCAGAGCGCTGATCGGCAGAATGATTACTGCCGGAATGAACCAGTTCCACATACCGGTGTCGATGCCGGGCGCTATCGCATGAAACATGTGAGTCAGTGAGATTTCGCCGGCGGCGAACGCCAGTGCCAGAAGCATCACATCGATCTGTTTCTGATATTCAGAGTTTTGTGCCTGCGGGTCGAGCCTGAAGAACAGCGCGGCCCTGGCTTTGATGAACATCAGATACAGCAGGCAGGAAAATACGATCAGGCTGAATATTGAAGGCAGGCTGAGATCTTTTACCGGCACCATCAGCAGCATCAGGCCGAGAGCGGCGAGTTTGCCGGTGAGTGTTGAGCGTTGTTGCAGAACCTTGCTGTCAAAACATGGGAATACGGCAGAAACGCAGACCGATACCAGAACGCAGGTGGCGGTGAATATCGCGGCAACCAGAGTTGACTGAGCGATGAAAGCCGGCGCAAAATTCATCTGCTGCATACTCAAAATCGTGGCCGGAACAAAGATTATCTCGGCGATGCATATCCAGAATGCAGCTTTTTTGAAAAGCAGCGAAGATGGCCTGATCGGCAAGGTTTCAAGCAGGGAAATTGCTTTGCCTTCATAGCCGATACTGTTCACCGGGCCGAAACCGCAAAAATAAATAACCGCCCCGGCAATGATGTTCAGCATCGAGTTTGGTGATGAAAGCTTGAAAACCTCTTTCAAAAGCAAAATTTCGATGACGATCAGAGTGATCGGCATCATCATCGCGTTGACCAGCAGGTTGAAATCGCTTTTCAGCAGCAGTACTTCTTTGTGAATAAGGCCGCTGAACCATTTGCGCCCGTTGCGGCCGCCTTTGCGGCTGCTGCTGTGTGAATAACTGTACCAGTTCAGGTCGATGGCGAGTTTGAACAGCAGTGTGCCGGTAAACATCATAATTGCCCAGAAACCTGAAAAGAAAAAGAATTCATCGCAGAAGCTGCCGCTGAGAAGTGACATTGCCAGCCATTGAACCGGCACCATGAAGCGGAAAACCGTCTCGTTGAGAATGTCGAGATTCGCGACAATGAATTCCAGAATCTGCATCGGGAAATTATTCAGGATCACATAAGGCGCCACGGTTATGAAGGCGCTGAAATAACCGAGCAGAGAGAAAAAATTGTTGACCGCCGTTGGCCTGAAAAAGCGTGTCAGACAAATGCTCGTCAGATTGATCAGCAGGCCGACCAACAGACTTATCTGCAGATAAAGAGCGGTTGCGAGCAGCAGGCTTTCGAGATTGCAGGCATTGCGGCAGGCGATGCCGAGAAAAGCGCTGTAAAGAATGATCAGCCCGAGATAGTCGGTGATCAGCCTTTCAAAAAGTTTAACGATAACCAGACTGGAAGGTGGCAGCGGCAGAGTGCGCAGATAACCGAAGTCTGAGCTCATCTGGCCGGTGTTCAGACTGTGCCCGGTTAACAGATCGCCGGTGAAGACTACAAAAATCACATAGATGATGATGCCGCCCAGCAGCCAGTCGAGCATGATGTCGGCATAAGGGACCATGCGCAGCGAATTAACAAGATCTGCCGCCCCGGTGGTGATGAGAACAGCTGTCAGAACGACACTTAGACTGACACCGATACCTTTGCCGAGTGAAGCCCAGCCTTTCAGGCTGTTTACCAGCAGCCTGATTTTCAGGCGGCACAGGGTCAACGTCAGTCTCAGTGCTTCGGGCATCAGTTAACTACCTTGTCAGGCTGGCGGCTTAAAAATACCGGCGGTACTTTTTCTCAAGGTAGTATGCTTCTTTTTCGAGCGGGATGTCAAAATCTTTGCTCTTGTCATAAAAGTCAGCCCAGCCACATTGCAGACCCCAGCTGATACTCCAGCCGGTATCGTCGACCCAGTTGTCGCCAAGTCGTTCGTCGAGGCCTGAAATCAGGTTGCCAAGGCGCAGTGGCGACATGGCGTCGCGTCGGTACTGAAAGGTGTGAACCAGCTCATGCCCCGAATGGGCCCCTGACTTGTTGGTGGTAAAAGTGTTGGCGTTGCTGTAAGCCAGAGCGCCGGTGCCGCTTAATGTGCCATCGCGGCTGCTGTTGCGCTCGAAAGCGAAAGTGCCATATTTCAGGCTTCGCCCCCAGTCTGGTTTAGATCCTTCTATCAGATGCACTACCGGAGCAATTACCGCGTTCAGAGCCGGCTTGAGTCTGATGGTTCGATCTTTGACAACCAGCCATACCGGCCCGATATCCATGCGGTAAACGAAGTCATCGCCAGCCGATTCCGCAAGCGACGCCCCGAGATTAACGAGAATTTTTGCTTTCCAGGCCTGCCAGGCCGGCTTTTCTTCGAGCTTTGGCGCGATTTTCAGGCCTTCCTGCATCAGCAGGCCGCCAAATGCGGCCTGAATCATGGCTTTTTTAATGTCGGTGCCGTTGAAATGCGCTCGCAAACCAGCCAATGCCGCCGGAATACATATGTTGGTGACCGCCAGTTCTTTGTCGCTGAATGCCCTGGCGATCCGGCCCGTTGAAGCCAGTGCGAAAATGCAGAAAAATACCGCCATCAGCAGGCGGGTAGCGCCTGAACCGTAGATTATCTTCAGCAAAACTTTAATCCTCTGATTCGCATGCGCTGAGAATCGGAAAAAGTTTGCGGTTTCTGAACGAAAAAAATCAGGAAACTTTATAAAGTATCTGAACCTTGCATTTCCAGATTATACTTTGCGAACCCGTGATATAGGCGAGGCGCAGGCTTTGCACTCTGAATCTGGTCGCGTATGGCGAAACTTTGCGCAGAAAGTCGTTCAGCGTTTTGAAATCGCGGGTCGAAATTTCGTAGGTGATATCGAGAATCTTGTTCTCGGCCTCACGTTCGACCGTGTCGCTGATCGCGACATCGATTTCTTCGGTGAGATCCTTGATGAATTCCTGCAGATCAGAAATTGGTCTGGCGTTTTTGTTCTCGATGCCAAATCCCTTAACTGTTACAGTCAAATCAAGTTTGTTGCCATCGCCCGATTTGACGGTTACATCTCCGCCGGCAGCTTTTTTCAGCAGACCGATAATGGCGTCTTTATCGGGAGGGCTTGAACATTCAAGCTGCAAAGGCATGACTGTTTTGTCGGCCTCTTCTGAAAAATCGCCAGTCTGAAGGCTGGTGATATTGTGACTGACCGGGTCGAGCAGCAGGCGTTCGATGACATCAGCAGCCTTTTCACAGCCTGAGATCGGGATTGAGCGATAGATGCCCTGTACCCAGACCGGTTCGGTTGGCTCTGGCGCCACGGTTTTCAGCTTGCTGATAAAAGTGTCTATCTTGGGGTTTGCCTGGTCTTTTGCCCTGGCGATAAGAATGTTGAACCAGGCCGTCTGGTGGTCACGCAGTCTGCCGGCGATTACCGCCCGCATAAAACGTGCGCCGGCGTTGTCTGGTTCGCGTTCGAAAACCAGATCAGTCTCCTCAATCGCCTTGGGGTAATTTTTTCTTGAAAAATGGCGGTTGGCAAGCTTGAGATGAACGGTGATATGTCGTTTGTCTGCTTCGGTCAGGTCTGGGGCGGTATTGTCAATTGTTCTGCCCTGTGGCTGACCGGGCAGAACCAGGTCGATGCTCTTGCCTTTGCCTGAGTTCGAAGAGCTGGAGCTGCCATCTTTCTTTTCAAGCTCTCCAGTATATTGCTGTGCCTTCTTTTCAAGTTCATCCCAGTTGATGTCTGCCGCATGGACGGCATTCAATGCCAGAAAGAACAGCGGAACCAGCATTGCCTTTTTCATAAAACTTCCCTGGGCTTTTGTTTTGATCAGGCTTCCGAGATTGCGGCGACCGCTTCAGTTTCGGTTGGAAAAGCGTCGCAGAGTGTCAGAACGCCCGTCATCTGCAGGGCTGTCTGTGTCAGCTTCGACAGACCGGTGATCGCCACCTGGCCGCCGTTGTAGTCAATTATCTGAACCATGATGTCGAGAAGGGTCGACAGACCGGTACTGTTGATAACCGGCGTTTTTTCAAGGTTGATAACAAAATTGACGTTGCCCTTGTCAATCAACTCGGAACATTTATCCCTGAAGACTTTTCCTCCCGCGTCATCAAGGTAGCCCTGAGTTCTGACAATCGTAACTTTTCCGGAAGTTGCAAATTCTATTGTAAAATCGCTCATACCTTCAGGATAATAGGCAGACCCCCTCACCCTGTCAAGTATAATAGTTCACCGCCATTTATCTCGGGCGAGGTTGTGTTGTTCGGGTTTGTCTGCTAATGTTTGTTGGTGTTCTTTTACATACTTAAAATAGAAATGAGGAGACAGAAAATGACCAAACAGACTGGTAAAGTCACTTTTATGGGCAATCCACTGACTCTTATCGGCAATGAAATCAAGGTTGGCGATGCTTTCCCCCAGGGAATCACCCTGCTGACCAATGAGCTCAAGCCTTTTGATCTTGCCTCTGATAAAGGTGTCAAAGTTATTACTACCGTTCCGTCGCTCGATACCCCTGTCTGCGATATGCAGGTGCGCAAGTTCAACGAAAAAGCCGCAGGCCTCAAAGCCAAAGTTTATGCCGTTTCTGCCGATCTGCCTTTTGCGCAGGCCCGCTGGTGCGGTGCTGCCGGCGCCAAAAACGTCATGACCCTTTCTGATCACGCGGCCATGGCTCTTGCCGATGCCCTTGGTATCCACATCAAAGAATTGCGCCTGCTTGCAAGAACCGTGTTTATCGTCGATTCAAAAGGTAAAATCGCTTATCGTCAGATCGTTGGCGAAGTAACCTCAGAACCGAACTATGATGAAGCTTTGAGCGCCCTCGCCAAAGTTTCCTGATGTTTTTGCGGCTCTTCTGATGAATGTTATTTCATTCGACGCGATAACCAGGTCATATTTTGAGCCTGGCTCGCGCCGCCGCGTCGAAGCACTTCGCGGCCTGACTCTTCAGATTCGGGCCGGCGAAATCTTTGCCATGGCAGGTCTGAATGGAGCCGGCAAAACCACCGCAATGAAAATTCTTCTCGGTCTGTGCCGGCCCGATTCTGGTGTCATAACCAGACCGGGCCAGCCGGGACCGACTGGTGAATCGGTCAGTGTCGGCTTCGCCCCCGAAGAGCCTGATCTGCCCGAATACCTGAAGGTGACAGAAATACTTCAGTCAGCCTGCCGCCTTTCGGCTGTTAAACCCTCTGATGGCCTTATCGACAGGGCCATACAGATGCTGGCCCTCGAACCGGAAAAAGACCGCCTGGTCGAGCAGTTGTCGAAGGGCACGCGGCAGCGTGTTTCTCTCGCTGCCGCCATTGTGCATCGCCCGCAGCTGGTGATTCTCGACGAACCGGCCAGTGGTCTCGACCCATTAGGTCGCCAGCTGGTCAAACGCGTGATCAGGCAACTTAACGAGGAGGGGGCGACGGTTTTCTTCACGACCCATATTCTTTCCGATCTTCCCGGGCTCTGCCATCGCATTGGTATTCTTCACGCCGGCAAACTGGTTTTTGAAGGAACCCCTTTTGAATTCTGCAGCTCCGATTCGACAGTCGAACTCGAAAAGCGCTTCGCCAGCCTGGTTGGCGACTCGCAGGCGGTGCCGGCATGATGCTGCAGTTTTTTACTATCTGTCGCCTCGTTGTTGTTAAGGCCTGGCGCGGCAACCTTCTGCCCGGCCTTATTTTGGTTTTTTTGCCGCTGTTTTACGCAGCCTGGGCTTTTGAAAACGCCAACCCAGGCTTTCAGACCGGTTTTATTGCCGACCTGAGCGGCAGTGTCATGAGCTTGATGGCCGGCATTCTTGTGATTGTGTCGGGCTTTGAACATTTTTTCTGGGCTGCCACCCAGCGTACCCCGTGGTTTTTTCTCAGTCGGCCGGTCGATCGAACACTGTTTGCCGCCGGCCGTTTTGCCGGATTTGCCCTGGTTCTTGCCTTTGCTCTGCTGATCGCCGCCATACTGTTTTCATTTATAATGCTTGCGAGTGAAGGCCGCCTGTTTTTTCAGCTGTTCATGACCGCTCTGATGGTCTTTTATGAATTTGCCATGCTGGCCGCCGTTTTTCAGCTTCTGGCGGTTTTTTCGTCACGCCTGCTCGCCTGTGGTGCTTTACTGCTTGTCTTTGTCATCGGGCACAACCTCGATGGCATTCGCAGCCTGCTTGCCGATTCGTCGACTGTTGCAGCCGCATTTGAAGTGCTTGCCGTTTTGCTGCCTGACCTGACCGTTTTTCGCGGTGGCTGGTTTGCCGGACTGCAGATTGAGCCACTGCTTATGGTCTCGACTTATGCTGTTCTTCAGACAGTTTTTTATCTGCTGCTGACCGGCGGGCTTCTGCAGCGCCGGGATCTTTAAATCATGTATTTTTCTGATAGTTGCCGCTGTCGCCTGCCGTTTGTTGTAGCACTGCTTTTATGCCTGTCTTTCAGCTTTAACTGGTCTTATAAAAACATCTGTGAACAAACTCTGACAAAAACAGACATGCCCGGGTTGATTGCCAGTTTTGTACCGGAACGTCTGCGTTCGTTTGTTGCTGCTCGTTTCTGGGCCAGGGCCGACGAACTGATGCATCGCGGGCCTTTTCCCGGCAGTCGCCAGCAGTTTGTCGCCGGGTCTCTGAACGGCAATTCAGATATTGTACCATTGTTATATGCGGTTATTGCCATTATGCCCGAAGAACTGGCGCCATATCAGCTTCTGTCGCGCTGTCTTGCCGGTCTGCAGACAGGCGGGCGCGAAAGCCTGCAGGTTTTACAGCAGGGAATCATCAACAACCCCGACCACCCGGCGGTGCATGAGCTTTATGCGGCTGCGGCCTGGCTGGTAATTTTTTCGGGTGGCGGCCGGCCCGCAATGATTTCTGCATCGAGATATCTCGAAAAGGCCACAGGTCTCTATTCACAAGAGTCGATCAAGCTTTCTTCAGACCCGGCGTTCAATGCCGCGGCTTATCAAACCCTGCTGGCCAGAATTTATCTCGAACTGGATGACCCGCAGAAAGCCATGCAGGCCTGGCATAAATCGGGGCAGAGTCTCGACGGGGCAAAAGACAGACTGGCGGAAATTTTGAGAATTTTTCGCGATAGTGGGCGATTGCCTGATGAGAAGTTTCCCTCGATTATGACAGAAAGCCTTCACAGCGGCGCGTCTCAACAATCTGAGCCTGCTCGCCACCACGAAAACAGCGAAGATCATGGAGAATGCGAACTTTGTCATGACCAGATGCCTGAAACCCCGCCGTCGCGGCCTTTTAATCGGCCTCTAGTGGCGGGGTTTCTTGTGGGTTTGCTGTTGCTGACCCGAAAAATCAGGGCTCGCGGTTAAGGATCTTGTGAATTCTCTCGCGGCGTTCCTGAAGAATTTTTTTGAATGCTTCAAGATCATCGCGGGTAGCGGTTCTGCTCTCTGTAATTCTGATCGGCTCTGGTTCGAGTTCTGTGATTACACGGTTGATGAGGCCAAGCGCTTCAAACCTGGTTACCCTTTCGTTACCCTTGAAAAGGTTGTTGTTGTAACCCATTCTGATGCCACCCCGGGCCAGAATCTTCAATGACTTGTCTACGGCACTGCCTTCTTTAACATCTGAGTAAAGAATATGATTGTCGGCTTCGCTATGGGGCAATGCTTCAGTAAGAACAGCGCCCATGCAGGCAAGCATGTTACGGGTCACCTCGATGTTTCTGGCTTTGCTTTCGATATGTTTGATTCGAGCAGTATAGGCTGGTTTGTCGAGACGCCCGAGAATGCCCTGAATGATCAGACTGAGATCTTTTACGCTGAGTGAACCGGTCCCATTAAGACGTTTGCCAAGATTGGTCAGGTCAAAAGCTCCGGCTTTTCTCAGATTGAGCAGCGGCGCAGTCATGTAATGATCCTGCATGACATCTTCGAAAAGAGCGATGCGCGTCGGGGTTCGGCTTGTCGTCGCCAGATCGAAAAAGCGCTTGAGAAGTATGAGCGCTTCTTTAACTTTAAGATTGTCGTCAGGCCTGAACTGGCCAGCACTTGACCCCTGAATCAGCCCGGAAGTAATAGCAAATGTGAGGCTTTCACGGTATTTTTCTTCCGGTTGCCAGTCTCTGAACCCGAGAGAAGCTTCGAAAGAAGGCCTGGGAATCAGTTCACTCTGCCAGCCATGCATGACTGAGCGCAACAGAGCCTCGCAGCCTTCGCGGCGGCTGATGCCTTTTTTTGCAGGGCCGATCTTTATGATGCCGAGCTTCTGAAGCTCTTTCAGATCAAAATTGGTTACCAGACCGCTTTCAACTAGAACACCGTTGAGACCACGATTGAAAGCATGCTCAGAAATGTAGCTTTCAAGCATTTTCTGGTTCAACTGCGTGGCATCGAACAGCCCGATCTGCTGTGAAAACTGGATTTCGGCACTGAGGCGGGCCTTTCCGGCAGCCTGCAGAGAGGAAATTTCACCGGCAGAAGTCCAGGTGATGGCAGCAAGTAAAAGCCCGGCCACAAACTCTTTTTTACCGATACGCATAAGCGCCCTCCAGCGAGTCATTTTTTCAGTAACCCGCTATCGGCAGCAGTCTGCACTTAATTAACGAAAAATTCTACGGCCAACTGTTTTGTGATCGAGAAATGTTCAAAAAGGTGTTTATGCAAAATGCTGCAGATGAGATTTTAGCTTGCGTTTGTTGCCGGTTTAAAAACTAAAATCCTTAGAGTGGCATTTTTAATGGCAAAATTAACCTTTTA
>DAOQWI010000024.1:0-29167 GCA_035342015.1 Candidatus Ozemibacteraceae bacterium
AGATGACGCCGGGCACGTCATACTGCTGAATGATGCCTTCGTGCAGCAGAACGATGCGGTCGGCCATGGTCATGGCTTCGACCTGGTCGTGAGTTACATAGACAAAAGTGGTGCGCAGGCGCTGATGCAGTTTCTTGATTTCGGCGCGCATCTGCACGCGCAGCTTTGCATCGAGGTTCGAGAGCGGTTCGTCCATCAGAAAGACCTTTGGTTCACGCACAATAGCGCGGCCGAGGGCGACGCGCTGGCGCTGACCGCCGGAAAGCTGTTTTGGCAGACGATCGAGATAATCAGTCAGTCCGAGAATGTTGGCTGCTTCCTGGACACGGTGATTGATTTCGTTTTCAGGGATTTTGCGCAGCTTGAGACCGAAAGAAAGATTTTCTCTGACGTTCATGTGCGGATAAAGAGCATAGTTCTGAAAAACCATGGCGATATCGCGGTCTTTTGGCGGCAGGTTATTGACGACGACATCGCCAATTCTGATTTCGCCGGAAGTGATGTCTTCAAGGCCGGCTACCATGCGAAGGCTGGTGCTTTTACCGCAGCCCGAAGGCCCGACCAGCACGACAAATTCGCGGTCTTCGATGTGCAGGTCAATACCTTTAACGGTAGATTCCTTGGCACCTTCATAAGTTTTCACTACTTTTGAGAAATTGATTGAAGCCATATTCTGCCCTCGCTTTACAAGATGTCACCCAATGGCATAGGTTCATTCTGTGGTGTAGGTTGGAAAACCGGGTTGACTCCAGATTTTAGAATCAACTCGAAATACTTACGGTCGTTGGCGTCGACGTGCAGGGCCTCGAAGATTTCCTGTTTGTCGTCGCGCGAATGCATACCGCCGACGTTGAAGCGTCTCGGCACGATACCTTTCTGCAGGCATTCCCAGGCGTCACGCGGTGAGGCCACGAGAATGAAAGATTTTTCGGAAACGGCGTCAGCGGTGATATCGGCAGTCGCATAGAACTGCAGATCGACTTCGGGCGGCACGCTCAGCGCCATCAGTTCCTGGCGCATGAAGTCTTCGCTGATTTTGTCGTTGACGACCAACAGTTTGTCAGGTCTGACTTCGGGCAGCCAGCCCACAATCACCTGACCATGAATCAGGCGGTCATCGATTCTTAAAAATGCGGTAGCGGTTGTCATGCTTTCTTTGCTGCTCTTTTTTCAAAAAACTCTTTAAGATTGATTATGCTCTTGACGCCGCTGGCCTGAACGCGGGAAGCGATCGCCTTGAGATCGGCGCCGTCGCGGTAGCTGATCGCTTCGAGAAGCATCGGCAGGTTGGCGCCGGTCAGAACTTCGACTTTTTCATTTTTCATAAGTTCAACACAGACATTGGTGGCGCTGCCACCCATAATATCGGTCAATATCAGACAGCCGTCAGTCTTGAAAGGTTCAATGGCGGCATTTGCCTTCTGTCTGAGGTTGTCGAGCGACTCTCTGGCAGTGAATGAAACAGCGCAAACATCTTTCTGCTCGCCCATAATCAGGGCCGCAGTTGCAAGAAGCTGTTCAGAAAGTGTTCCGTGGGTGATAACTACAACTCCGATCATCTGTCAGTCCTCCAGGCAATGGTAGAGAATGCGGCTGGCCGAAATTTCGTGGTCGACATCGAGACCGGGCAGCCCGATACTGCCGAAGATGCCAATCGCAATATCGCTCTGGCGGACTGCCAGACCGATTTTCAGGCCGCCACCGGCGATACTCATCATCGGGCCATCGATCGACCTGAGCACTTCGTCGACCAGCTGCGAAACCACATGGCGGTTTTTCATGTTCACCGCGATCAGCCCACTGTTTTCAGCAGCCCCGAAAGTGTTGCGCAAAATCTTGCTCTTGAGGTTGTCGCCGCTGCCGCCGGCCCTGGTAATAACCGCGCTTATGCCGTGTTTACCGAGGTAATCGATAAGATCATCGTCAAGATCGTTATCGATCATGCTGCAAAGTACCGCTGCTTTCGACAGCGAAACCGCTCCATTCTGCAGCAGAACGTTCTCAAATGCGAGTTGCGTCATGTACACCGGGTCTTTCTTTATTTCGGTTAATCAGCGTTCATTATAGGTATGCCCCCAGTCAAAGTCAAGAAAAGTGTCGCTTATGCAAACGTCCGAACTGCCAATCAGTTTTTACAATGTTGAAAATTCATCACAGCAGCCTCTCCAGAGAAGTTTGTGAAATTTATCGCAAAATTTAAAGAAAAATTTTGTGAGTAATGAAAAATTCGTTTAAAAAAGCTTTATCACTGTCGATAGTGGCAGCATGAAAAGTCGCAAAAAATTTATTTCAACTGCCACGGCCATTCTGCTATCTGTTGCCAGCAGCGGCTTTGCCCTTGACCTCAAGCAGTTTCAGGGGTTTCTTTCAGGCGATCGAAGAAAGGCTCCCGCACCAGCTCAGACTTTTACCGAGATGCTTCCCGCCGATCCATCTCAGAATTATCGCAGCCTGAATGCCGATGCTTACTATGTTCAAAGCAACCAGGGTCAGATGGTCACTCTCGGGAACAATGCCCAGAAAGACGGTGAGCGCTATCTGCTGCCTGCCGACACGAGAATTCCGGGCGAACTGCGCCCGCTTCTCACCGAACGCCTGACGCCAAGGCAGGGTCTGTCACTGAATGGCGGCACCGGCGCCACACTGGTTCCGTCACCCGGCGTGCTCGAACCGGGCAAAGCGGCGGTCGGTGTACACATTCAGACCTTCGACCTGCTCAACATTCAGGATGTCAAACACGACGATCAGGATTTTTTCGATTCGACCGTCAGCGCCGCCTGGGGTGTCGAGAACGGTCTCGAAGTCGGGTTTGACAAAACCTTCGCCAATCAGGACCGCTACGATATTGAAGAACCTCTGTTCTTCAACTTCAAGTATCAGGTGCCCGGCAACGTCACCCTCGGTGGCAGTATGAACACCAGTGGCGGTTACCATTCAGCCTGGGTATCGGCCGGTGTACCGGTCGCCTGGGTCGGCGTCGGCGGCAACTTCGGTCAGTCTGAATACAAGTTCCGCTACCACAACGTCAATACCGGCTTCGACAAGTTCAAAAGAGCCCGTTTCGGCGGCTACAGCTACGATTACAGCCGCGCCACCGGCGAAGCCGACCCGTTCTTCTTCATGATCGGCGGCCTTGTACCGGTCAACGATCACCTGCGCTTCGTCTACGACTTCAACGGCGACCGCTTCAGTCTCGGTTTCAGGTTCAACTACCAGAACGCCCTGTATCTGAACGCGTCTTATATCTCTGACGGCGATTACGAAAACCTGCCGGGCGCCATCGCCCACAAACGCAACAACAACTTCGTCTTCGGCGGCACCATCGCCTTCTGACCTCTAAAAAGCTCAATAAAAACGGGGCTGCTTCACACACCAGGTGTAGCAGCCCCGTTTTTCATACCACAAAGTCTGCAATAACCAGCGTCAAGGCAGGCGTCACCTACAAAATCTCAGAATGTGAACCGGTTCTGATGAAAACAATCGTATCACCATCGATCCGATATAACAAAAGCCAGTCCGGGGCCAGATGACATTCCCTGACGCCTTTCCAGTTCCCGGTTAATTCATGATCTTTAAATTTACTTTCGAGTTTTTCCTGCCGCAGCAGTCTGCCCACGACATCCTTGAGAACATCGATGTCACGCCCCTGCTTTCCGGCTTTTTTGTAATCCTTTTTAAACTTGCTGCCAAACTGGCTTTTAAGCATCCAGATCCTCGAACATGTCTTCGGGCCGGCTGTAAACCCTGCTCAGATTCTTTCCCTCGATGGCTTCTTCAATCGCCTTGATGGTTTCAGGGTTAGTAATCTTCACCGGAAAAGGCAGCCCCTGCTCCATGATGATCCGCCTGAAAAAAATCCCGATCGCTTCACTGGTCGTAAGCCCCAGAGTTTTCAAAACTTTTTCCACTTCACTTTTAATGCCGGGCTCAACCCGGGTTTGAATTGTTGCAGTCTTGCCCATATTTTTATTCTCCTGCATTAATTATATTTAACTGTAGTGACATTTGCAATACAATCGCAGACAAATTTACCAGTGTGGCTAAAATAATGTCACGGTCAGCGCAATTTGCGTCGGGGGGGATTGTATGGTATTTTATCGGCACTCATGGCCAGCCGGCAACCCCGGCGCCGCAGAAAGGGCAACTGCATGACCACTTCCCTGAAGTCGCCACAGGCGTTCAAAGAAGCCTGTAAAAAGATAAAAATGCTGCTTTTCGACTGCGACGGCGTTCTTACCGACGGCCGCATCGTGCTTGGCAGCAACGGCTCCGAAATGAAATTCTTCTCAACCGTCGACGGTCTCGGAATCAAGCTCTGGCACGACGCCGGTCTGATGGCTGGCAGCATTACCGGCCGCAGCTCTGAAGCCCTCGAAAAGCGTGCCTCAGAACTTAAATTCGAAGAACTGCATCAGGGCATTGCCCTGAAAGGCAAAGTGCTCGCCGAAATTCTCGAACGCCGCAATCTCAAACCCGAAGAAGTCGCCTATATCGGTGACGACATCAACGACCTGCCGGTCGGCACCCGCGTCGGCCTGTTTTTCGCGCCGGCCAACCATCACCCGTCGATCCGACCTTACACCGATTACATTCTCGATGCCGACGGCGGCCACGGAGTCATTCGCGAGGTCGTCGACATCATTCTCGGCCACAAGAGCCTGATGGAAGACCTGATCAGAAAATACATCGAATCCTGATGCTGCGCGATCAACTGAAAACTCTGAAGCGCACGGTGCGCTATCACCTGCTGAGCACGCTGGTCAAAATGATGACCCGCCTGCCGGCCACGGCTGTGCCAAAACTGCGGCGCCTGCTGATGAAGGTTTTCCCGCTGGTATTTGCACATCAGCTTCGCCGGGCCGAAGAGCTGCTGCCAACCGAATTTGCCGAATCCAAAGACGAAATTCTGCGCCGTATGATCGAAAACCAGGCCCAGACAATTCTTGAAGTATTCTTTTACGAAAAACTCGTCGCACACAACCCCGGCTTCATCAAAGTCGTCGGGCGCAAACACCTTGAAGAAGCCACCAGAAAAGGCAAAGGCATCATCATTCTCTCAGCCCACTTCGGCAACTGGGAAGTCATGGGCTACGAGCTGCGCAAAATGGGCCTGCCGCTGCATGTGCTCGCAAGGCCGCAGGCGGTCAACCAGATGACCGAATTCATGAACAGCTTCAGAGAGCGGCGCGGCGTCAAGGTAATCATGGAAAAAAGCATCACCGAATCGCTGAAACTGCTGCACCAGGGCAAGACGGTCGGTATGCTCTCTGACCTCAATGCCCGTGAATGGGGCTATCAGGTCGAATTTTTCGGGCGCAATGCCTCTTTCTACAGCTCCCCGGTCATTCTCTCGGTGCGCAGTGGTGCGCCGCTGATTCCGTCGTTCACCGAACGGCAGCGCGACGGCAGCCTGCTGTTGCGTTTCGAAGCCCCGATCACCTGGGAAAAAGGCGAAAGCATGCGACAGCGCGTGCAGAAATACGTCAGGCGCTACGAAGAAGCTTTCAGGCGCCGGCCAGATCACTGGTGCTGGTTTCACGAACGCTACGAACACGCCGCCCTCGGAAGGACAGACTGAAGCTTATGGGCAAAAACATACTGATGAGTTTCTGGTTCTGGGGTCTGCTGCTGGCCGGCTTCATTGCCATCATCCTCTGGGACGACAAAATAGAAGAGGGCGTCAAAGCCGCCTATGTCAAGCACCGCATGATGCTTAAAGACGTTAACTTCAGTCAGGTCGAAGGTGGTTTCGAGCATGCCCGCATGTTTGCCGACCTCTGCGAAATGGACGACAACCAGAACAACATGGATGCAACCAATATCCGCACCATTTTCTACAAGCAGAATGTCGCAACCTGGTCTGGCTGGCTGCTGGCCGAAAAAGGTCTGAAAAATCCGTTCGAAGCGAAGTTCTGGGGCGACGTGCGTGCCTGGAACACAGAACGCGAAAGAATCAGAACCGAAGAGATGCGCTATTATCTGAACCGCAAAGAACTGCACAGTCAGAAACCGGTAACCATCTGGAAAGACGACGCAGTTATCACCGGCCTCGGAATGAGTTATAATACCCAGACAAAAGAAGCAACCATCAATCAACAGGTAGTTATCAGAATCTGGAATAAGAACGCGTCACAGACCGCAAACGCCTCGGAGAGCAGTATGGTTAACGGAATTCCTGCAGCGCCACCGATCGAGAATCTTCTCCTGCCGATTCGCAACCTCAACACTGCATCGGCCGTTTCGGCCGTTTCAGCAGTTTCAGACGCCGCAGACATTGCCACCGCTGCCGCAGCGGCATCAGAGAGCATTTCAACCGAGACAATCACTAATCAAACTGGGAACAAGCAACAATGAATTTCAACCGCTTAAAAAAACTGGCAACCGGTCTGTTTTTCTGCCTTCTGGCAACGACAGTTTCGGCCATAACCACGGTAAAGGCCGGTGACATGGTCATCACCAGCAAGCTGATGACTTTTCACAACAACATCTACGTCGCCCGCGGCGGGCTGAAAGCCGAGCAAAAAGATTCGACCCTGACGGCAGACCGCGGCATCTACGATCGCGACCTCGAAATCGTCAAGGCGATCGACAACGTCAAGGTCGAGCAGCCGGGTTCAGTTCTTTCCTCTGACTATCTTGAAGCTTATGTCAAAGAAGACCGCATTCTTGCCCGCGGCAACCCGAAACTGGTGCGTATCGTCGATCGCGCCAACCAGGACCCGAACAGCGAGCAGAAAACGAAAAAGACGCGGGTAATTCTTACCTGCAACGAAGTCGAAGCTTTTCAGAAAGAAAAACGCTTTATCGCCAAGGGTAATGTGCGGGTTATCGAAGTCGCCTACCGCGAGGGCGAAACCGAAGAAGAGGCCGCCGAAAACGAAAAAGAACCCGTCTCCGATCTCATCTGTGAGACACTTGAACTTTTCTCTGATGAAGACAAGGCAATCGCCCGCAACAACGTCGAAATCGTCACCGAAACCCTGCGCGCCACCGGCGACAAAGCAATTTACCTGAACAAGGAAAATCGCATGATCATCGTCGGGCATGCGCACGCCTTTCAGACTTCGAAGGAAGCCGGCACCAATGCAGAGCAGGTTTCTGAACTCTATGCCAATAAAATCATCTATTACCCGAACGAAGAACGCACCATTGCGGTCGGCAACGTTCACGCAACCGTCTACCCCGGCAGCGGCGGCATGAAGGACAAGGGCAAAGACAAGGAAAAGGACAAAAAGAAGAAAAAGAAAAAGAAGGGCAGAGCTGCCGATGATGACGCCGCAGAAGTCGCTGCCGACAATGAACTGGCCGGAGATCGCAGACTGACTGATTCAGACGATGACTCAACCGCTGTGCCACCCGGCATGCCGCCAGGAGACTACACAAAACTTGCGGGTGAAGATGGCGTCATTGAAGCCACAGCCGAAGAAGACTAACCATGAATACCCAGGAAACCAGTCAGATTCAACCAGCAGTTATACCGATCAACGCGCCGCTAGATGAGATTATCGTTCATTCGGTCTGTAAAACCTATAAGGGCCGCAAGGTCGTCGACAATGTTTCACTGAACATAAAGAAGGGCGAAATTGTCGGGCTGCTTGGCCCCAACGGTGCCGGTAAAACCACCACCTTTTACATGGTTGTCGGTCTGGTAAAGCCAGACAGCGGCAAAGTCACCTTCAACGACCGCGATATCACGCATAAGGCAATGTATCAGCGGGCCCGCATGGGCATCGGCTATCTGCCCCAGGAAGCCAGCGTCTTTCGCAAACTGACAGTGCGCGAGAATATCTGGCTGATACTCGAAGGTATCAACATCAGTGACAAAGAACGCAAACAACGCCTTGACAAGCTGCTGACAGAGCTAAATATCGGTCGCATTTCAGACAGTCTTGGCTATTCCCTCTCTGGTGGTGAACGCCGCCGTGTCGAGATTGCGAGAGCTCTGGCAGCTGAACCAAGTTTCATTCTGCTCGACGAACCGTTTGCCGGCGTCGACCCTATCGCAGTCCAGGATATTCAAAGCATCGTGCTCGAACTGCAGAAGAAGGGCCTCGGACTGCTGATAACCGACCACAATGTGCGCGAAACCCTCGCAATTGTTGACCGCGCCTACATTCTGAGCCTCGGCAAAATTCTCGTCTCTGGCACCGCTCAGCACGTCGCCCAGGACGAAACCGCCCGCAAATTCTACCTCGGAGACCGTTTCCAGCTCGACCAGATTGAGAAGTTCAGCCAATGACCTACATTTTTGTTCTGGTCGTAATCAGCGGCATCATCGCCTATGTCGGTGACTGGCTCGGAACGCTGGTCGGCAAAAAACGACTGACGATTTTTGGCCTGCGCCCCCGCATCACCGCCCTTGTTGTCGCCATATCAACAGGCATTCTCATTACTCTGCTGACGCTGGGCGTTGCGGCCGCTCTTTCTGAAGATGTGCGCACCGCGCTCTTTTCAATGGACACCATCCGTCAGGAAATCGACAAGCTGCAGGCCGAAACCCGCGGTCTGGTCGAATCACGCAACCGCCTCGAACAGGAAAAGAAAGCCCTGAGCGACGACGTTGCCAGGCTGACCTCGCAGGTGCGTATCAAGGAGACCGAAAGCGTCGTTTTCAGAAAGGACGAACCGCTGGCAGTCTGCGTTATCACTGCCGGCCGCCGGCCAGAAGAGGTGATGAAAGAGCTCACCAACCTGATTATAAGTCTTACCGACAAGGTCCGCCGACGCGGCATCAAGGTGAAAGACGAGATCGAATTCTTCACTGAAAACAAAGAGCAGCTTGGTCAGATGGCGAATCATATTGCGAGTTCGACTCAGGATCTCGTCGTCGGCGCGGTAGCGGCAGAAAACATCAACGCTGGCGAAGAGCTTGGCAACGTCAGGTTTCTGGTGCTGCCAAACAACCTGATTTTCACAAAAAATCAGGAAATTGCCTCGATCGAAATCGATGGCCGGGCCAAACGCGGCGAGATTGCCCTCAACCTGAAAAACTTCATGGATGAAATCAATCAGGAGGTCGTCAATCTCGGCATGATCGCCAACCCTCTAACCGGGCGTTTTGGCGACCTTTCGTCAGAGTCGATGATTTCTTTTTACGACATGGTCAACCGCATCAGCGAATTGAACCGCAAAATTGTTCTCATAGCGGTTGTTCCCGAAGACACATACGCCATCGGGCCTCTCGACGTCTCTTTCAGATTCGAAGAACCAGGCGAAAATGACGATAAACCCGACAACGATCAATAATGGTTGCACCCGAAGCCCGGGCAGATTATTCTTGTCTGTAAACCATCAGGGAGTTTGCATTGAAAACCGGAAGATTTGACGTCGACATTCTCCACGAAGGGCAGATGCTCGTCGATGGCGGCATCGCCTTTTCCGGCATTCCGCGCAGCGAATGGGAAACCTTTGCGCCGCCTGACGAGCGCAACCGGGTGCGCTTCGGCCTGAATCAACTGCTCGTGCGCGGCGAAGGCATCAACCTGCTCATCGATACCGGTATGGGCAACAAAATGCGGCCACGCAAACGTGAAATAATGGGCCTTGGTTCGCCTTCAGCCTTATATGACAATCTGGCCCGTTTCGGCCTCAAGCCCGGCGATATCACACATGTGGTGTTCACGCACCTGCATTACGACCACTGCGGTGGTGCCACTGAAGCTGAAGGTGATGAAATAGTGCCGGCTTTTAAAAATGCCATGTATTTCGTACAAAGGGAAGAATGGGATGCGGCAATAAATCCGAATGAGATTTCGCGCAGCAGCTACTGCATTCACGATTTTCTGCCACTGCAGGAAAGCGGGCGACTGAAGCTTCTCAACGGTGATCTCGAAATTGCCGCAGGAGTTTATCTCGAAGTCAGCAGCGGTCATACAGCCGGTCATCAGATAGTCAGAATCATTGACCGCGAGTTGCGGGTCATTTTTCCCGGCGATATCTGCCCCACCCCGTTTCATCTGCCACCAGACCGCCGCGAGGCTTTCGACCTTTTTCCGGCTGATACCATTGCCGCCCGGAAAATGCTGCTTAAACGCAGCAGTCGCGCCGATACCCGCGTTGTTTTTTCGCATGCGGCCGAGGCCGGATTTTATCGGATAGAGCAGAAACAGAACGGCTTTGAAGCCATGCTGTGTCATGAAAACTGAAAAAATTTTCATTCTCGCCAACGCCGCCTCGCGCACTCTCAACCGCACCGAACTTGCGGCGGCGGCAGATCATATCAACCGCTTTCTACCATGTGAAACAATTTTTACCACCAGTATCGAAAATGCCTGTGAAACCGCCCAGCGACTTTCTGCCGACCCGGCTTGCCTGGTAGCAGCCTGTGGTGGCGATGGTACAATTCATACGGTTATCAACAGCGTCGTGCCAGAAGCGATAACCGGCATAATACCTGCAGGCACTGCCAATGTCATTGCCCGCGAACTCGGGATTCCGGTGCAGATGCGCGAAGCCGGAAAGCTGTTGCTGACCGGTGCGGCGCAAAAATGCGATCTTGGCAGCTGCAACGGCCGAAAATTTATTTTTGTTGCCGGCATCGGTTTTGATGCGGTTGTCGCCGGTGCGGTCTCACCGACTCTTAAAAAGCTGTTCGGCCGTTATGCTTATCATATTGCCGGTTTACAACAGTTCTGCTTTTACCGCCCGCCAATTCTAAAAATCAGGGTAGACGGCGGTTCTGAAGAATTCACCGGGCATTTTGCCATTTTCGCCAACATGCGCCGCTATGGCGGTGACCTTTTTTTCGCGCCAGATGCCCGTTACGACGACGGAATCCTGAATATGGTGCTCGTAGAAGACTTCAGCATGCGCACGATGTTGCAACTGCTGAACTTTGCCCTTCGCAACGGCCAGAAGCCACAGCATGGCGTCAGAACCCTGACCGGGCGCAAATTTCACATAAGAACCTCAGAACCAACACCTTACCAGCTCGACGGCGAGGTTTTCGCCGCCGCCTCTGAATTCACGATCGGCCTGGCAGAACACCAGGCCCGCTTCATTACCAGCTGATGGAATATCTGCCCCTTATCTGGACAATAATTCAGCTGCTGCTGATTTTTGCAGCGGCAGCAGGCGCAATCTGTCTGATCATCGGTCTGTTTCACCCGATCACGGTCAATCTCAAGCTCAGGGCTTCGCAGCTGGGGCAGCGCGGTGAAATCTGGGGCAGCTATCTGTTCGGCCTGGTGAAAATCGGTGTCATCGCCACCCCCCATAATCAGGATGTCGCACTGAAAATTCTCTACTGGCAAAAGTTTCTGCAACGCAACCGGCGACAGAAGCCGACCCGACCGCAGCCGCCACCTGCCGGCCCATGGCAGACCAGCAATGATTCGACACCTGCGGCCGCACAAAAGCCGGTACCGTCAGGTGATGCCGGCGCACAACCCACGACTGAAACTGCGACAGCTTCAGCTGAACCGGTAGAATCATCACCCGCTGCCATCAGCAAAGAAGAAAAGCAGTCAGAAATTGCCAGGGCGGCAAGTGATGTCACAACAACTTCTGACAGCGAACCAGTTCCTCAAAGTGGCATTACAAAAGAGACAACAAAGACACCTTCGTCAGAAGCCGGCATTGAAGCCATAATAAAAACTGAAAGAGTCAAAACAACTGAAGCGGAAGCAGCTGGCAAAACTGATTCTGAAACGGCGTCTGAGTCGCCAGATGGCGCCAGACCAGAGACAGGTGCCGGTAATGAAGCCACTGCTGAACCTGACATAAATACAGACACATGCTCTAAAAAGGGTTCAGCGAGCGAAGCAACGGCGCAGGCAAAGGTGCCGCCATCCGAGCCCACGCCAGTTACTAAACCACAGCCTGTCGATGTCACACCGGTAGACGTTACACCACTGAAACCGGTTGCAGAAGTGGCGCGCGAGCAAAAAACAGCCGAAAAATCAGAAACAACAGCAGGTGTCAGAGGCGATGACCGGACAGGGAAAGCGGCAGCAGCCGGCGACGACTGGCGCGCACGCGCACGCCGTTTCCGCAGAGATCTGAACAACCGTTACCAGCAGCTTAAACGCTATATCAGGCTGTTCATGCGCAAGTGGCAAATTGTCTGGCCGGTTCTGCAGCGTTTCTGGGGCCGCGGCAAAAAGGGCTTCAGTCTCGTCGAGCCGACTCTGAAAGTTCGCTACGCGCTGCACGAGCCATATATTACCGGCATGTTCCACGGCAGTATCTCAATTTTTTCGGGGCTGGCAGCTCAGTTTGGCCTGAACTTCATTCCGGTGCCGATGTTTGGCGAGCCCTGCATCTATGCCCGCGGCCACGTCACAGCAGTTATCAGGCCATGGCGCTTTCTCGCCGCAATGCTGGGGCTGCTGCTCGAGCGCGATCTTTATCGCGAAGCCTGGCAGGCATTCAGGTGGTACCGCACCCGCCGGCAGCAGGCATGAAAAAAAAGTTTTTTTCGCTGATGGTTTCTGGTAAGATATTCACGAAACTCAGGAGGTTCTAACACCAATGGCTATTGATGCATTGATCAAGACTGTTCTTTCCGAACTGAAAGTTGCAATTAACTCCAAAACGGTTATTGGTGAACCTACCACCTTCAAAAACTGGACGGTGATCCCAGTTACGCGTGTTTCGTTCGGCTTTGGCGTCGGCGGCGGCAACGGGAAAAATGACAGCGCGGCCTTTGGCGGCGGGTCTGGCGGTGGTGCCACCATCGAGCCGGTTGCCTTTATCGCCATCAACGAAAAAGAAGTCAAACTGATTTCGCTTAAAGAGAAAGAGACGATCTGGGAAAAGATTCTCAAACCAGAAGTCGGCGAAAAGATATACAACAAATTGATGGGAATCGCTGACGCCCAGGATGCGGCGCCGGTTTCGACCACCGAGGGCGAGAAGCCCTGATCGCTTCGAAATTGTCTGAATTCTCTCAGAGAGGGAGTGGTTACTATTATCGACATTCTTAAACAGATTCCGTTGTTTCAGGGTCTTGAAGAAATTGACCTGAAGAAGATTTCTGAGGTTGTCAAAGAACGCACATTGCCTGCCGGCACTTGCCTGTTCAAGGAAGGCGACCACGGAGACGCTTTTTACCTGCTCAAAGAAGGCACTGTTGAAGTCTACAAAAACGACAACGGCGCTGAAAAGCTGGTTACAAAGATTTCTCACACTGACGAAAGTAATTTCTTCGGTGAGATGGCCCTGATTGAAGGGGTAGCCCGTAACGCCACGATCAAAACCGCTGCTGAATGCAAGGTTCTCGAAATCGACAAGGTCAATTTCGACATGCTGCTGCGGCTCAACTCTTTTATTGCTCTGCGCATCATGACGGCTCTCAGCCGACGCCTGCGCAAAGAAACTGCCCCGCCGAAGGCCGAAGAAAAATGCGGCAAAATTATCACCTTCTTTGCCCCTAAAGGTGGAGCTGGTAAAAGCGTCATTGCCGCCAACATCGTTGCCGGCATCGCCAAACTGACCAAAAAATCAGTTCTGCTGCTCGATCTCGACCTGCAGTTCGGCGATCTGGCTTTTATGCTGGGTCTCAAGGGCAAAAAGACCATCGCCGATGTTGTTGAAGCCGACCCGTCGAACCCCGAAGATCTTAAAAAGTTTCTCACAGATCATCCGCTGGGCTTCAGTGTTCTGCCATCGCCGATCAAGCCTGAGCAGTCTGAAATGGTTAACTCGAACCATCTGCGCAAGATTGTTAAAATTGCTCAGAAAGCCTTTGATTACATCGTTATCGATACGCACTCGCTTTTCCAGGATCTGACGATCAATGCTCTCGATGTTTCAGACCTGATCTGCCTGGTCATGGCCCCTGAAATGAACCATATCAAGAGTATGCATGTCTGCATCAAGGTCATGGAAACTCTCAAATACCCGCCCGAAAAGATTCGCCTGATTCTCAGCCGTGAAGACTGTGTCTATGCAAAACCCCGCACCGACATCGAAACGGCTCTGAAGCGCAAATTCGACTTTACCCTGCACGACGACTGGAAGAGCGCTTCTGAAATGATTAACGATCAGAAAACCATTTTCGACGGCGACACCCAGTCGACATACAGATCAGATCTCGTAACTCTCATCTCCGGTCTCACCGGTGAAAAACTCGAAGACGCCGCCAAAGTCGGTCTGCTCGGGTCTATCAAAAAACTGTTCGGCTGATCTTCCCTTTAACTTATAAGAAACGCGCCCCGCTCAGCGGGGCGCGTTTCTTATGTGTTCTGGCGTCTGATTTCCCAGAGCATGTGTGGCAGTTGTGGCAATATAAGCCGGGTGGCGGCAAGCCTGACCGCTTTACTGCTGCCAGGCAGGCAGATAAGCATTTTGCCTGAAGCCAGGCCGGCGGTGGCACGGCTCAACATCGCGGCCGTGCCGATCTGCTGATAAGAAATCATTCTGAACAGCTCGCCGAAACCGTCGAGTTCTTTGCTGAAAAGGCGGCGGGCGACTTCGACCGTGCCATCACGGGCTGTAAGGCCGGTACCACCTGTGGTTACAATCGCATCGAGATCAGACCGGTTCAACCACGCCTGCAGTGCGGTCAGCATCAGCCCAGGGTCTTCTTTAACAACCTCGTAAGCGACTATCGCGTGGCCACCCGCTTTGAAAACTTCCTGCAGAATCATACCCGACTTGTCGTCGGCCGCCGAACGGGTGTCAGAAAAGGTCATCACCCCGATTTTGAGGCTGGCGGCAGCCATTTTTTCGTGTTCACGGTGTCCCATGCTTCACCTCAGTGCCGGTTTCCGGCCGGGCGCTGCAGACGCACCGGAGGGCTGACTGAACGGGCGATTTGAACCAGTTCAGGGTCGTCGAGAAGAATAAAATCGAGCTGCTCGTGTTCTTCAAGAAAGCGTTCTACCCCTTCTATAATCTGCAGTGAAAGCAGATCGGCTTCTTTCGGACTGATTATTCCGGCAGGTTCTATGCCGATAGTGAGGGTTCCGCTGTTGTCTGAAGCGGTGGCAGCAGCCATAAAGACATAAACAGCCGCAACTTCGGCCAGAGGCGAAAAAACCGTTTCGAGATACTCGATAAAAGCTGCCGGAAGCTCGGGGTCGGGCGTCGAAAAAATCATCTGTTCGCCGGCGGCAATCTCAATTTCTTCACTGTGGCAGAAAGAATTTTCGGCAAGAAAATTACGCGCCTGAATCAGCATCTTAGCCGCCTCCGGTGCAGAAAGCACGACCGAAATACCGCCTTCGGCATTGAATCTGACCGCATTATCTTTTATGAACATCTCTGCCAGCCAGGCAAGCTTGCCGTGGCAGTGCCCGACGGCTTCGGGATTCGCCGCATGAAAAGCGGTCATGGTGGCAAAAAAGTTGATTACCCCATCATCATCCGGCAGCATGGGGGCAATGACAAACTCTTCAAGCAGCTCAGCAAAACAGCAATGTGGAATCGCGCCCAACCGGGCATATTCACAGATTTTCCGGTCGAGACTGCGATTTTCGCCACGGCAGTCTGCCTGACCGGAACATTGTGCGATGCCTGACATTTCGCCTTTGTTCTTCGTTTTCATGCGGCAATCTCCTCGCGCAGTTCTGTGGTAACCCGATCAGCAAGAGCAGCCAGTTCTGATTCGTCGCCATCATTGTTGACAAGAATAACTTTGCGGCCTTCCGGCAGTTTATCCTGAGCGAACAGACGTTCGCGCGCACTTTCTTCAGTCCAGTTTCGGTAATTTACAAGGCGTTTAAGCCTTACCTCTGGGTCAGCCTGCACATAAATCAGTCTGTTGCACAGGGTGTCTAGACCCATCGAAAAAAGCAGGGCAGCGTTGACAATAATTGCCTGAAGGCCGCTTTTTCGGGCAGTATCGATGCGGGCGGCCACCATTTTTTTCATCGCCGGGTGCATGATGCCATTGAGAGTATTGATCGTGTCACTGCTGACAAAAGCGCGGCGGCCAAGTGAGCGGCGACAGACGTTACCTTCAGCATCGAGAATGTCTTCGCCAAAAGCCGTTACCAGAGACTGCCTCACCTGAGGTACAGTCAGCAGTTCATGTCCGACCGCATCGACTTCGAGGTTTTCGCCAAGGCCACGCTGTGAAAGCATATTGGCAAAGGTAGACTTGCCGGCTCCGGTCTGGCCAGAAATTCCAATTATCAGCATTTTATGCGCTCTTTCTCGGCAGAAAAACCGTAAAGGTCGAGCCTTCGCCAGAAACGCTCTGCACCTCGATACGGCCGCCATGTTCTTCGACAATTCTTTGAGCCATCGACAACCCCAGACCGGTACCGTCTTCTTTGGTGGTCATGAACGGGTTAAAAATATCGGGCAGCCTTTCGGCCGGAATCCCGATGCCGGTATCTTCGAACGCGACCACAACGTGGTCGTCGCGGTTATCGATATTAACCGTAAGCCTGCCATTGCGACCGATTGCATGAATAGCATTCGTCAGAATATTGATAAAAACCTGTTTAAGCTGATCAGGGTCACCGACAATTACCGGGCAATCACCATTAATATGGGTTTCGAATTGAATGCTCTGTTTGCCAAGCTGGTTCTTGATCAGCTGATAGCAGTCTTCGACTACTTTGGCCGGAATCACATCGATCGCTTTCGGCTTGCTGGGCTTGGCAAAGTCGAGAAGGTTGCCAACGATGCTTTCGAGACGGTCAATCTCGCGCTGAATTATACCGAGAGGTTCGCGGCGGTTATCGTCAGCGGCGAATTCAGCCTCGAGCAGCTGCACGATCATTTTCATGCCGGTGAGCGGATTGCGTATTTCGTGGGCAACCCCGGCCGCGAGCACACCGATGGCCGAAAGCTTGTCGGCACGTTTCAACTGCTCTTCAAGAGCACTTATCTGGGTGACATCCTTGATGAAGAATGCCGTGCCGAGCATGCTGCCACCCTCATTTCTGAACGGAAAGGCGTTAACTTCGACGATACGAGTCGTTCCGGCCGTTCTCAGCCTCACTTTTTCATTTTCGAGAGTGATATTGGTTTCGAGGACATCTATCATCAGCTCGTTAAGGCGACCAGGCAGTTTTTCTGTCGCGTTGAACGGGCTCCAGCCCTCAGAAAACTGCCGCCCCATGATCAGCCTGATTTCGGGATTGGCATAAGTTACCCGCCCGGCCGGGTCAAAGATGAGAACCCCAGAGGTCATACTTTCAAGAATGCGCTCAGTAAAGCCCTTGAGGTTGATCAGATCTTTGAACATGTGGTCGATAGAAGCGATCTGCGTAGCGATAATCTGCAGACCGATAATGTCTTCATCGCGATAGGCATACGGCTTGCGGCTGCCGATCGCGAGAACTCCGATCAGACGGCCGGAAACTTCGATCGGCAGAATCAGCACCGAGTTGTATTCCTGCGAGTAGGTCAAATACGGCTTCATTTCTTTTGCAGCCAGACCAACCGGCCCCTCGCCAATTTTGATAACTCTGGGGAAAGGCCCCTTAACTGTATCGTCAGCCTTTACCTCAAGGGTTTTTCCGTCTGGCGACAGGAAATAAAGCAGGTAAGAATCGAAGTTGATGAAACTGCGCGCGACTTTGCCAAGCGCATCGTAGATATTACGAAAGTCGATCAGCGATTCGGCCTGTTGCGAAATCTCATACAGAGCAGACAGGCGCGAATTCTTGTGAATCATCTCGTTGTTTAGCCTGAAGTTTTCGAACAATGAACCCATGAACGGCGTAAGAATTTCGAGAAAGCTGCGCTGTTCCTGTGAAAAATCAGGGCGGTCTTCGGGCTTAAAGATTATAAGCAGGGCAACCGGCTTGCCGGCAAGCATCACCGGCCAGGCAGACATTTTCCTTACGGGGTGACGCGGCGAAATTTCATACTCAGTAGTACCGGGAACCTGCAGCGAATCGCGCACCCTGATAAATGTTCTGAAGCATTCCTTGAGAAAATCATCGTTGATCTGCGGCTCAGGCAGGCTTTCAAGAAAGCTTTTGACGAACGGCACCATGATATTGATTTTTTCGTGCGGCGTGAGCAGCAGAGCCCCGGCAGACTCAGTGACCGAAACGGCGCTTTCGGTCAGAAACAGCAGGGCGCGGTCAGGGTTAAGGTGCGAAATTGCCTGAGCAATCTCGCTCAGCAGTGAAATTGCAATAACCGGTTTCTGTTCTATGGGCATCGATAACTCCGATATGTCAGCAAAATACCACGAATGGCAAACCGGCGCACGAAATTTCCCTGATTCTTGAAAAGTTACCGGTTGTGGAGTATTTTTAACAGAATCAGAAATAAAGGAGAACCATCATGGGAAAGGATTCTACAACCTCAAAGAAAAAGGCCGACACAGGCGCAAAAGCCTTCAAGGCTGACGCCATTACCCAGGCCGTCCTCGATCATTTTGCCGAGATCAGCGCTATTCCGCGCAAATCAGGCAATGAAGCGCAGATTCGTGATTTTCTTGTAAAATGGGCGGAAAAGCATAAATTTGCCGCCGAGGTCGACCAGGTCGGCAATCTGATCGTCAGGATTCCCGCCAGCAAAGGCATGGAAAAGCGCAAGGGTATCGTGCTGCAGGGTCATCTTGACATGGTTTGCGAAAAGACCCCCGATTCCAACCATGATTTTTTCCATGATCCGATCAGACTGGTCTATGATGGCGAATGGCTCAAAGCAGACCACACCACACTTGGCGCCGATAACGGCATTGCCATTGCCATCGCTCAGTGCCTGATGACCGACAGCAGCATTAAACACCCGGCTGTAGAACTGCTCTTCACCGTCGAGGAAGAAACAGGCCTGACCGGTGCCAACGGCCTTAAACCAGGCACTCTCAACGGAAAATATCTGATAAACATCGATTCAGAAAATGACAACGTGTTTACCGTCGGCTGTGCTGGCGGCAAAGACACACATATTGAGCTCGACCTCGACTACGAAGAAGTTCCGAATGATTATGTCGCCATGCAGCTGATGGTTGGTGGCTGTACCGGTGGCCATTCAGGCGAAAACATCGTCAACGAAAGAGCTAATGCCATCAGAGTTCTGGCCCGGGTTCTACATCGCATTCGCGAACATACCGACGTGCGTCTGATCGGTGTTCTCGGAGGCACAGCCCACAACGCCATTCCGCGTGATGCTGAAGCCACCTTTTACGTTCCGGTAAGCGAATCAGACAAAGTCGCCGAAATCGTCGCCGGCAACCATGAAACTATCAGATCCGAATTTACGGTTACCGACCCGGGTCTGCGCATCAGTCTGAAAACCCTGCATCAGACGCCTGACCGTCGCGCCATGCTCAGTTATATCAGCCTGAGAGTTCTCGATCTGATAATCGCCATTCCGCATGGCGTCGCCGCAAGGTCTACTGAAATGCCGCACCTTGTCGAAACTTCGTCAAATCTTGCCAAAGTCTGGGTCAACGAAGGACGTCTGTTTGTTCTCACAAGCCAGCGCAGTTCGGTAATGAGTCGGCGCGATGCTATCACCGCCCGCATTGAAGCGGTTGCCCGCCTTGGTGGCGCCCGCTATCACAGCGGCAACGGTTACCCGTCATGGCGCCCCGATTTCAATTCAGCACTGCTGAAGAAATGCTGCGAAATCTATGAATCGCTGTTCAAGGAAAAACCGCGGGTCGAAGCTATTCACGCCGGTCTTGAATGTGGTCTGATCGGCAACCTGCACCCTGGCATGCAGATGATATCGCTTGGCCCGACTATCAGAAACCCGCATTCTCCTGAAGAAAAGATGTTTCTGCCATCTTTACCGAAGGTTTATTCGCTGCTGAAAAACATTCTCGCAGAACTCTGAGGCAGCCATGAAAAACAATTTTAAAGCAGCAGCCATGCTGCTGGCCTTTGTCACCCTGTTTTTCTTACCGGTCGATGCAGCCACGCGCCTGACCATTCTGCACACCAACGATACGCATTCGCGTATGCTGCCATTTGACAGCAAGCAACACGGCCCGGATTGCGGCGGGATAGTGCGCCGTTCAGGCCTGATCGAGCATATCCGCAGCCAGGAAGGTGAAATCCTGTTGCTCGATGCCGGCGACATTCTTCAGGGAACGCCTTTTTACAGTACCTTCAAAGGCGAAGCCTGCTACCGGACGGCGAAAGCCTGTGGTTATGACGCAACCACGCTCGGCAATCACGAACTTGACAACGATCTTGGCAATCTGCAGGCCCGACTGGCCGAAACCGGTATGCGCCTGCTCTGCTGCAACGTCTTTTTTGCCGGCACCAGACGACCGGTTTTTGCCCCGTATCATGTTTTCGTCAGAAATGGTCTGAAGATTGGCGTAATCGGCAGCATCGGCAATGAAGCCTGGGAAGACATCGACCGCAAAATCAGGGCACCGATGGCCCTTCAGGATCAAACCGAAGCTGTCAGAATCACTGCCAGACGCATAAGACCCTATGTCGACCTGGTAATTCTCCTTTCACATGCCGGCATCGAATTCGACGAGCAGATTGCTGCCGCTGTGGCCGAAATCGACCTGCTGATCGGCGGGCACACGCATGTTGAACTGAATCAGCCAAAACTGGTGGCCAACAAAGCTGAAGCCGGAACCTGCAATAATGGCCTGAACGGCACTCTGGTCGCTCAGGCCGGAGAATGGGGCCACTTTGTCGGTCGTATCGACCTGCTGATTGAAGATGACCGCCGTATCGCCAGCTGGTCTGGCAGTCTGATCAAAGTCAGCCCGCAATTTGAGCATCTGGCGCCGGCCGGGCTCGTAAAGATGGTTTCTGACTATGACCAGACACTGCAGAAAATCATGAACGAGGTGCTCGGTCAGGCACCGGCCGATCTGAATTTTCCGAAAGATGAACGCAAAAAGGCACTGTTGCCGATGGGCTCGTTTATTGCCGCAGGTATGCGCGATGCTGCCGGTTCAGACATCTGTATTGTCAATTCCGGGGCCATACGCACCGATTTGAAGGCCGGCGAGCTTACCCGGGGCGAGATCTATGAAGCCGTACCCTATGACAATACCGTCGTTACTTTCGCCATGAGCGGTGCTGCCGTTCAGAAGATGCTCGACTTCGTCGCTGCCAACTTTGGCGATCCTGATGGTTATCAGTTTGCCGGTGTTACCGGTGTTCTCGACCGCAAAAATGGCCGGGCAGAAAACATCATGATTGGCGGCGAACCACTTTCGCCGGCCAGAACCTACCGGGTTTCGACCTCATCATTCATGGCAAACGGAAACATTGCCGGCGACAAACTGTTCGCTGATCCACAGAAAATAGAAGATTCTGGTGTTTTCATGCGTGACGCTGTCGAAGGGCTGCTGAAGAAGCTTGGCACCCTGCCCGACTATCGCGAACTGCCCTTCAAACTTCAGGGCTGACGGGTCAGCGGTAAAACCACAGGTTGGCCGCAAAAACCAGACTCGACGACAGAAAAACCGCAACCATACCAAGTCGCAGAAACGCTATCCGGCTCCACTGGCCGTGATAGCGTTTTCCTATACCCCAGTAAATGGCGTCTGAAACAATAATACCGACCAGGCAGGTTGCTGCTGAAAAAGCCGGGTTGAGCAATTCAAGCCCGAGAAAATGATTTATCGGCAGAAAAGCCAGCGACAGAAAAACTGAGCGCACAAGAAAGTTGCCCTCGGCAATAGAGCGCGGAATTACGCGCCGGCGACTGGCAGAGGCGAGATTGCCCGCTCGCTGTGACCATTTCCAGCGAATGCTCAAAATTGCGGCAAAACTGACAACATACGGAACAAAAAACATTGAAGTGTCAATGAGGCGGTTGATCAGACTCAGGTTGGCACCGATGATCCAGCAGGCCGAAACGGCAAACATGTAAAAAATCGGTCTGACGCGCAGCAATTCATCCTGGTTGCCTGGCATTTCGAGAAAAAGGTCGACAAGCGAAATCAGAATCGTGCAGACAAAAACCGGAATGTACCATTCGGCTCCGATCAGGCTCCAGGCAGCATAGCCCATCAGGCCGACGCCGATTATTCCGGAGGTGCCAAGTCGCCCTGACAGATTACCGAACAGGTAGGTTGTCAAAAAGATAATGCCGACCGAGCAGAGCTGGCCAATAATTTCGGGTATCGGCTTCGTGGTGATCTTCATAATAATGAACAGCGTACCAAACGGAATAATTATATTGTCGGCGCCCCCCAGCGAAATCGCCTCGAAACAGGTCACCAGAACTGCGATAAGCAGAGCTGACAAAACACATTCCATGCGCCCGACCGAGGTCAGCAGCAGCAAGCCAAGGTGAACGATCAGAAAAGTCGACAACAGAAAAATCACCGAGCCTTCGAGGCTTTTGCGCTCTTCTTCGACGCTGTAGACCTTAAAACCGTATGAAACACCGATTATCGCTGCCAGAGCATCTGAAACCGAAAGCACCATAACCGATATCAGGTAAAAATCGGGCTTTTCGAAATAGCTGGTGGCGGCAAAAGTGAGATAAATGGCAACCGGGTGTAGAATATCGCCACTCGACTTGCGCTTAATCCCGTGAACCGACTTCAGCAACCCCATTTTTCGTGTGGTGGCCATCAGTGTGACAAAGGCTACGCAGAGAGCCAGGATTGTCCAGTGTGATTTGAAAACGTAGGCAAAACACAGCGATACGATACCGCCGGTCAGATGCACAAATTTTCGGGTAGCTTCCTGAGAACAGGCGTTCAGACCGCGAAGAATTTCACCACAGCCGACAAGAACCAGAAACAGAGCCGCTACAATCAATGCCGAGCCGACTTCTGCATCCCAGGAAACCATCTGTTACCGCCTTCAAAAGATATGCTATGCCCATGATTTTAATTTCCGACCGCCATAAAAGCAAGCATTAGCTTTTATTTCATCATCGCCGCCCGACTCATATTGGCTCACAGAGAACTTAATGTAACTTTTTAGCTGCAGACAGGTCAATGTGCTATAATGCAGCCATGAGATTTTTTGCGTACATTTTCAATCTGTTGCTTTTTCTGGCGTTGCTGCCCGTTTCAGCTGGTGCCCAGACTGTCCCCGGCGCCGGGCAGATGAACGTTATCGTCATCACTTTTTCGCCGCCGTTTTCTGGCCAGTTGAACCGTTCTGAAAGCCTGTTTCAGGCTCTGCTGCAGACAATGCAGGACAAGCCGGCAAACCTGGCCGACCGCATAAATTCTGTCGGCGCCATCTGGTCCGCCAGCTACAATCTCAATGGAGTGCAATTTTCACTGCTGTATCCGGGTGGTGACGACTCAGCAGCGAGCATCTGCCGCACCATGCTGACAGGTCTTGCCGGCAAAATTCCAGGGGTTCAGAGCGACAACAGCAGGCAGTCTCTTGCAAACTACCTGCACAGCATTCTCTGGCGGCATCGGGCCAGCAGTTATAACCAGGCTTCAGCAACTGTTCCCGTCTCTCTCTTCACTTCAAACGACAGTACCCGGGTTAAAGAGATGCTTGGCCCCGACACTGAGCTTTTTGCATCGCTTTACGACAGCTCATTTCCGAGACCCGATAACGGCCCTCTGGTTATTCCGGCTGTTCCGGTTACGCTCTATGCAGTTCTAACCTGGAACGAATTTTCCACCGCCCCATTCATTTCTGCAAAATTTATCGGCGAAAAATTTATCAGTGAAACCAGTGTCGGTTCTGCCAGCTATGAGATTCTCAACTGCGGCAACTCCCTTTGCCTGACTCTGACAATAAGTGGCGACGAAGAAACACTTGCTGGCAGCCAGGAAAAACTGCGACAATTTGCACGCCAGAATTATGATGGCGAGAGCTCGCCTCTCTGGAAAAGCTTTGCCGCAAGAATTGTCCGCATTTTTTCCGATGACCGGCGCGATCTGACCAAACGCAGCCTATTTCATGCCTGGGTTCAGCACTGGGGTGGCAATTTTTCAGATTTTGAACAGTCGGACATCGCGTTCGTCAAACCTGACAAAATTTTTGACGGAGTGTCAGTCCCCGAGAGTCGGCAACACGAACTGAGCTATTCCGGCAACACTTTTCCGAGATTTGCGGCATGCAGTCTTAGTTCTGGCAGCGATACGGCTGACGTATCACTCACATTTATCGGCAGCAGAGGCACTCTGAATATTATCAAAGAGGGCATCGGCACTGAGTCGGCAACGTCATTTCCTATCAGCATCGACGATTCAGAGCTCGACAGGTTGACAATTAGCTTCCACAGCCACGTCAGCCAGGTCAGCGGCTGCGTCGCACGTCTGCGTTCACGCATTACCGGCATTCTCTTTGAAAGAGGTCTGAGAAGCGACATCTCCAGCAGCATGCGCATCGGAATCGCTGCCAGCTGCAATATCACCCCATTTGAGTTGCGCGGTCTTCTGCAGCAGGGCTGGCCACCGAATACCCAGACCCATGAATGGCATACGGGCAATGACAGCAGTATTGCCAGTGCCATTCGTTTCCCGGCGGGCAATTCACAGGCTTTTAGCAGACGCTGGGCAATTGCCACTGCCACCGGCAGGGGCTGCGCTGAAATACTTTCTCTTCTGGCAGCGCGCGACATCGCACTTAAAACCCTGAGAAGATAGCTGGCAGGGTCGCCGTTTCAACTTTTCATTAAATAATTCTCCGATACTGCCGATATCTGGCCTGAACTATGTTTATCCGTCGTTAGTTCAGGAGATATTATGACTGCCAACCGCTCCGGTATAAGAGAATTACAGATTGCCCGCGGCCTGATCACTTTGCGCTGGGCAAGCATTCCGTTAATCTTCGGTTTCAGCCTTTTGAGCCTGCATGGGCTCGGAATGAGCTTCAAAATCGAGCCAATCTACATTCTCTGCTGCATTCTTGCGGTATTGAACGTCTACTTCACCCTGCATTTTTCACTGCTTTCGAGGCAGATGACGGTAACTCACGGCATCGGCACTCTCAAAAGGCTTTTGCTGCGAGTCGTTTCACAGCTGTTTTCCGGAATCAGAACACGTGGCCTGAGTGGTATTACCAGTCTGCCACTGGCGATCTCGAAGGTTGCAGCCATAATCTATCTGATGCTGCTCGAAACCCTCAAAGACCTTTTGTTCAACCCGTTTTCATTGAGCAATGTCATGCATACTCAGGTGATCAGCGATCTTACAGTAATCATGCTGTTGACAAGATACACCGGTTCGATCGAAAGTCCGGTGTTTCTGCTCAATGTCATTCCGATCACTGTGGCCGGCGCCGTCATGGGTCTTGGCTCAGGCGCAATGTATTCTGTGGTTGCCGCTTCAGCCTGGTTCATTACCGGCATGCTGGTCAAGTTTCAGTTTCTGCCGCACATCAAGTTTTATCCCCCGGTCTATGGCGATCTGAGCCAGTGCAGCGGATGGCTGTATTCTAACTCGACAGTTATGGCAACCGGTCTTTTTGCAACCGCTTTTCTCGCCCACAAGCTTACTACCGTATTTAAAGAACGGATTTTCTTTCTCAACGACCTGCTTTATAAAAGCAATTCTCGCGCCATTGCCTCGACCTTCGCCGCTGAGCAGGGCGCACATGCCTGGCTGATTGCCGATGCGGCCGGAAATGTCGAAAAAATCAAGGTAGACCGCAACGGCTTTTTCCCTTCCGATCTGGGTGGCAAAAATCTATTCGCCGCTTTCCCGGAGCTTGAGCAGTATGGCATGGGCTATGTCATCCAGGCCGTTCTTACCAGCGGCAGCAGAAGAGTACTGGAAAAAATTAAAATAGCCTCGAGCGAAGGTACCGAGCATCTTTTCAATGCAAGAATCTCGTGTTTTCGCGATTGCGACGACAAGCAGAAAATTCTCGCCATTTTTGAGGAACGCACCGAAGAAATTTTCCTGAAAAACAGGGTTGAAAACCTTACGCGGGAACTTGGTGAAATCAACTCGACTCTTGAGAAAGTATCGCTTGAAAACCGCGAAAATTTCAGATCCTTCGAAGAAATGCAGAAGTCAGCTCTCGAAAAGAGCATAGAAATCGAACTTCTCAACCAGAAGCTGAAAGATTACAAATCTGAGAACTCAAACCAGAATAATCAGATCACCGGCCTGATGACCGAACTGGCCACCGTTAAATCATCGAATGATCAGCTTTCTGCCGAGCTCGACTATAAACAGCTGCTTCTTGACGAAGTCTCTGAGCTTATGAACGCCTGTGGTGAGATTGAAGAACTGGTAGCATTGATTGAAAAACGCACCCGGGATCTTTTCAACCTCGATCACACCTGTCTGCACATTTTCAAGGCAGAAGACAGCGACCACCAGCGCGGTGAGATTCTCGATGTTCGCAAGGCTTCGCCCCGGCTGCTCGATATTCCACGCAACAATCCTGAAATTCTCAACCCTGCTCTGAATGAAGGCCGACCGGTAATCATCAACGCCCAGATCACCCCGGAAAAATCAGCCTCGCTGGCCATCAGCAACGGACAGATGCAGAGACTTGTGGCTTATATTCCGGTCAGGCATCAGAATAAGATTCTTGGCATGATGATGCTGGAAAAATATGGTCACGAAGATAGCCCCGAACTGGTTGTCAATATGCTCAGCTACTATCTGAAACATTCTGCTGCAGCTATTCGAAACGCCATCATCAACCGTGATGCCCGTAGCAAGAACGAAAAGCTGCACCAGTCTATAACCCGTCTTTACACACAGCTTGACAGCATCAAGTCAATGGTTTACAGCAAGCCTGAAGACGAAGAAAGACCATTCGCCGGTCTGCTGAACGAATTCGGGCGCCTGGCGCCGGTCAAAGATGCAATGCTGGTAAGGATCGGCAATGATGAAAGCATAGAAGTCTGCAGTCGTATCGATCGTTCGCGCCAGCTGGTAATCAATGCCGCCGAAACCGAAGTTCTGGGGGTTCTCAAGGCTAACCCCCGCAACAAGATAACTATCGACCTCGGCGAAGATGAAGGCGGCTGCATCACCTTCCCGTTATTGCACAATTCAAGACTGCTCGGAGCCATCTTTATTTATTACAGCCACGAAACCGGAATTCCGGAAGAAACCGTACTTGATTTCTGTGTCAAACTGCTGCGCGACCACTTCGCTCTTTATGTAATGAATGAAGAACGCGAAATATGGGAAAGTTTCTACCGCGAAACCCTTTCGGCCTGATTTAAAGCAAACCGGAACTGGCCTGCCTGGTGTCAGGTGGGTCAGTTTTATTTCTGCCTGCTGCTACCCTGTGTTCACGAGCATGAAGAGGTATTCGGAGAAGTATTTCGGGCAAAGCCGACAAAAGGTACGCGGTACCGCCAAATTGACACCATTTTAGACCCCCAAAAAGCACATTTTTTGTAACACCAAAACCCGCATAAATAAAGAACCAAAATGATTTTGTGAAATTATGAACTTTTTACTTGATAATATTGTCACAATCTTATAAACTTGCGTCAGCGATAAAATGGTTTTCAGTTTAGCTGCTGAAAGCCTAAAAACTGCCAGAAAAACTGGCGGAACCAAGGAGATTCAAGATGTCCTGTCCAATCAACTCGAAAGCCGAAATGGCTAAGCTTTCTCCCGAAAAGGCAGAAGAGCTGGATGTGTATCTGACCAGCCTCCCCCTGACCGATGACCGGGAAAGAAACCGCGGTTTCCTGATTCAGTCACTGCACAAAGCACAGGAAATTTTCACCTACCTGCCCAGCGTCGTTCAGATTCACGTCGCCAATCGCCTGGGCCTGCACCTTGCCGAAGTCTATGGTGTTATCAGTTTTTATTCGTATTTTACTGATAAACCGGTGGGCAGATACAAAATCAATATCTGCACCGGCACTGCCTGCTTCGTAAAAGGCGCCGACAAGCTCGTAGAAGAATTTCAGCGCTATCTTGGCATCAAACTTGGTGAAACCGGCACTGACGGCAAGTTTTCTCTGACCGGCCTCAGATGTGTCGGCGCCTGCTCAATGGCTCCGGTAGTAATGGTTAACGACAGAGTATACGGAAACGTTACCACCAAGATGGTTCCCGAAATCATCAGCGATTGCAAGTAAAGGAAATTGAGATGATTGACTCACCAGCAAAACTGAAATCCCACGCAGAAAATTTAAGCAAAAACAGCAAACCCGCCACCACCATTCTGGTATCTCTCGGCACCTGCGGTATCGCCGCCGGCACCCGCCCGATCAACGACATGCTGAAGGCCGAAATCGCCAGCCGCAAAGCTGACATCGAAATTGTCGAAGTCGGCTGCATGGGTCTCTGCCACAGTGAACCCACCATCGAAGTCATCAGCAACGCCAGTGGCAAATCGGTAATTTACGGCAAAGTCAAAACCGACCAGGTTGCGGCCATTGTCGAAACCGCCAGCAAAGGCATCGAAGCCGCCAGCTGTACCGTGGTCAACCGCTCATGGTTCTACCCCGAAGAAAACGAAACTGCCACCCCTGAAAGAATTCAGGCCCGCATCGTTCTCAAAAATACCGGTAAAATCAACCCCGAAATTCTCGATCATTATCTTGCACAAAAGGGCTATCAGGCTCTCAGCAAAGTGCTTTTCGACATGACCCCGCAGCAGGTTATCGATACCGTTATCGAGTCTGGTCTGCGCGGCCGCGGCGGCGGCGGTTTCCCCACCGGCAAAAAATGGGCCTTCGCGGCAGCTCAGAAGGCTGACCAGAAATACGTTCTCTGCAACGCTGACGAAGGCGATCCGGGTGCATTTATGGACCGCGCCGTGCTCGAAGGCGACCCGCACTCAGTTCTCGAAGCCATGGCCATCACCGGCTATGCTATCGGCTCTGACACTGGCGTAATCTACATCCGCGCTGAATATCCGCTCGCAGTCAAACGTCTGGAAATCGCTATCGACCAGGCCAAAAAACAGGGTCTGCTCGGCAAAAACATTCTTGGCAGCAAATTCAGCTTCGACATCATGATAAAATACGGCGCCGGCGCTTTCGTCTGCGGCGAAGAAACCGCTCTGATTCACTCAGTAGAAGGCAAACGCGGCGAACCGACCGTAAAACCTCCGTTCCCGGCCATCGAAGGTCTCTGGAAAAAACCAACTGTCGTTAACAACGTCGAAACCTTCGCCAACGTCTGCGCTATCATCAGAAACGGCGCCCCCTGGTTCAAGAAGATCGGCACCCCCGGCTCACCCGGCACCAAAGTTTTCGCTCTCGCCGGCAAAGTTAAAAAGGTCGGTCTCGTTGAAGTTCCGATGGGCACCACCCTGCGCCAGATCATTTTCAACGTCGGCGGCGGCATCATGAACGACCGCAAATTCAAAGCCGTCCAGACCGGCGGCCCCTCAGGCGGCTGCATCAAATTCGACCAGCTCGACACCGAAATCGACTATGAATCGCTCAAGCGCCTCGGCTCGATGATGGG
>DAOQWI010000025.1:0-28013 GCA_035342015.1 Candidatus Ozemibacteraceae bacterium
GCAAAAAAGCAACCCGACTGATAGACCGGGCCGACGAACCAGTTCAACTTTGTTTTTGCAGTAATCAATAATTCAAGCAGTGATAATTCGGTCGGTGGCCTTAAAAGTCGTGGCAAAGGGGTTTTTATGAATGCAGAAGCGGCACTGATTATGGCTTACGCTGTAATCAGCAAACTTTCGTTCTCTGTGTTACGGCGCCGCTGACGAAAATCCCGCAGACAAAGGCTAGCTACTGATCGGTAATCAGATTCAGGCGACAAAATAAGTTCGAAATGGGTTGCAGGAGACAGATATGAGCAAAAGCAGCGATGAACGCAAAAGTCACGAAATTATCATGTGCATGGGCAGTGCCTGCTTTACCCGCGGCAACAATCGCAGCGTCGAAATCGTCAAGGATTACCTCGAAAAGAACGACCTGACCGCAGAAACCACTTTTCGCGGCTGTCTCTGCTCAAACCGCTGCAAAGCTGCGCCAGTCATCATCATCGACGGGCAGCCATTCGAAAAGGTTGTGCCACAGGCGGTGAGCGAAGTTCTCGATCACGTCTTCAAAGAAGGCGGCAAAGAAAATGAATCAGCTTAAACCAGTCTTTACACGCAAGGCCGACTGCCGCGACTGCTACAAATGCGTTCGCGAATGCCCGGTCAAGGCGATTAAAATCGAAGACAACAGCGCCGGCATTGTCGACGAACTCTGCATTCACTGCGGGCGCTGCGTTGAAGTGTGCCCGGTCGGCGCCAAAAAAGTACGCAACGATGTGCCGGCAGTCAGACAACAGATCGAACTCGGCAAAAAAGTGGTTCTTTCAATTGCCCCGTCATGGCGGGCTGAATTCAAAAACCTGCACGTATCACAACTGATCGGAGCCCTGCGCATGCTTGGCTTCAGCCAGATCTCGGAAACCGCCATCGGCGCCCAGATGGTTTCGCAGGCGGTTGCAGAGCTGATCGACCATTCTGACCAGCAGCTGTTTCTTTCGACCGCCTGCCCCACTGTGGTCGACCTGATCTGCAAATATTACCCCGACTATGTCAGGCATCTCACCCCGGTAATTTCACCGCTCATGGCACACGCCCGCTATCTCAAATCGACAGCCGGCGAAAATATCAGCGTTGCCTTCGCCGGCCCCTGTATCGCTAAAAAAGTTGAGTCAGAACGTTACCAGGAAACGATTGCCGGCGCCCTGACTTTTGAAAATATCCATGAGTGGCTGACAGACGCCGGTATTGATCCTTACAAAATTACAATTGATAACAACTCGACGTTTTTTCCGCACCCGGCGTGCGAGGGCGGCCTTTACCCCATAGATGGCGGCATGATCAGCGGCATCAGGGCCAGACTGCAGAAACCGAACGTCGAATTCATGTGCTTTTCAGGTATAGATGCCATAACCTCGGCAATGCGAGAGCTTGACCAGCTGCCGCCCGGCCGGCAGATTTTCATCGAACTTCTTGCCTGCGGCGGCGGCTGTGTCAATGGCCCGGTCATGAAGCGACGCGAGGCTACCATCATCAAACGCGACAGCATTTTCAGCCATGTTGACCAGGCTTTTCACCCCGGTGACCAGATCGGAACCCTTGATATCTCGGCAAAATTCAGCACCAGCCCGATTCAAATCAGACGCCACTCTGAAAATGTCGTTAGAGCAGCACTGCAGCGTGTTGGAAAAACAAGCTCGCGCGATGAACTGAACTGTGGCAGCTGCGGCTACGATTCATGCCGGGATTTTGCCGAAGCCCTCCTCGATGGCAAAGCCATGGAAAACATGTGTGTCTCATACATGCGCAAACTCGCCAGCAAAAAGGCCAACGCCCTGATCAAGGCCATGCCTGCCGGCGTGGTAATTGCCGATGCCGGGCTGCGCATCATCGAATGCAACCGCCGTTTTGCCAGTATTTTCGGGTCTGACATGGAAATGGTCTTTGACGCATCACCCGGCATGGAAGGCGCGCAGCTCAGCAAGATCGTGCCTTTTCACAAGGTTTTCAGAAACGTTCTGGTGACCGGCGAAGACTGGGTCGATCACGATATCACCTACCGCGATCATCAGCTCAATATTTCGGTCTTTTCAATCGAAAAGGGGCAGGTCATCGGCGCGGTAATTCAGGATATACGGGTACCGCACGTTCGCCGCGACCAGGTCGTGAAAAGGGTTGAAGAAGTCATCAGACTCAACCTCGAAACGGTTCAGAAAATTGCCTATCTACTTGGCGAAAATGCCTCAGAAACCGAATTGCGGCTGAACAATGTGCTTGAAGCTTTCGGCAGCGAACCGGAGGAAATCAATGGAATTTCCGAAAATTACGAATAACTGCTGCGTCGAAGTTGACTTCAGGCAGAAGAACTGTGGCCGGCAGCGCACTGGCGGCGATGTTTTCCTGTCGCGCAAGCTGAAGGAACAGCAACGGGTCATTTCGGTTCTGTCAGATGGCCTTGGCAGCGGTATAAAAGCCGGGGTTCTCGCCACTCTGACTTCAGTCATGGGCCTCAATTACATGAGCAGCTTTCGTGACCCGGCCAAAGCGGCACGCAGCATAATGGATACACTGCCGGTCTGCTCTGAACGCCACATCAGCTACAGCACTTTTTCGCTCGTCGACGTCGACTTCGAAAACGAGGTCAAGATCGTTGAATACGACAACCCGCCGGTGCTGGTTGCCCGTGGTTCAGAGATTATCAGACTCGAACGCTCACAGGTTCAGGTGACCAGAACTGACCGCGAACCGGTGGCGATTTCGGTTGCCGATTTTCAGGCCCAGCCGGGTGACCGCATCATCATGCTATCTGACGGCGTAAGCCAGAGCGGCATTGGCAGCCAGCCGCTACCATTCGGTTGGGGCATCGAAAAAACCGGTAATTTCATCAGGGAGCAGATCGAAAAGAAGTCAGACATTTCGGCCTGTGAACTGGCAGCGGCTATTGTCGACAAGGCATGGCTCAACAATGGCGGGCATGCGCTCGACGACATTACCTGCGGCGTCATTTACTTTCGTCAGCCGAGGCAGCTGCTGATAATGACCGGCCCGCCCTACGATCAGAAGAAAGACCGTTTGCTTGCCGAGCTGGTCGGTAATTTTCCCGGCAGAAAAATTATCTGCGGCGGCACCACCGCCAACATTGTCGCCCGCGAGACCGGGCGCGAAGTGCATGTCATGCTTGGCAAGATCGACCCCGACCTGCCGCCGGATTCGATAATGGAAGGCGTTGACCTGATCACCGAGGGCATTCTCACGGTCGGGCGCGTTGCCAGATATTTAGAAGACCGGCGCAACCCAGAAACCCTGAATCTCAACCCGGCCACAAAAATTGTCCGTATGCTGCTCAACAGCGATATAATTAATTTTGTGGTCGGAACCCGGGTTAACGAGTTTCACCAGGATCCGAACATGCCGGTCGAACTGGAAATCAGGCGCAACGTCATCAAAAAGATCGCAGCGCTTCTTGAAAACCAGTATCTCAAGGAAACCAGCATTCAATACATCTAACGGAGTCATGAAATGAGCAAGAAGTTCAAAATCACCATCTGTTCGGGAACAGCCTGCTATGTGCTGGGTGGCGCCCAGCTGATGATGCTGGAAGACCTGATGCCGGCCGAATTCAGAGACCAGGTCGAGATAGTCGGTTCAGCCTGTCTGCAGGCCTGTCGGCAGGGCGGCAGCGGCCAGCCGCCGTTCGTAAAAATCAATGATTATCTGATGGAATCAGCCTCGATCGCCAAAATCGTGGATTACCTGCGTAAGCACTGAATCAGGCAAAGGAAACTCGTATGACATACATCAATAATGCGGCCCTGATCAAACGCCAGCTCATGGTGAGACTGGCAAGAATGATGTTTGCCGGCACCCTCGGCACTCAGGTTGACTATATTCCGCTGCAGCAGGCCCCACGCGAGTCGGCATCGGTGCGCTGCTGCATTCATCATGACCGCGCCGTGCTGCGCTATCGCCTGATGGCTCTGCTTGGCTTCGCAGTCGAAAACGAGAAACCCGAAGACGAGATTCGCACCCTCGCCAGTTATGTTGCTGAAGCTGAACAGAAAGGCGCTGAACGCCTCGACGACAAGATACTTACCGTTATCGACGAAGCCTGCAGCTCATGCGTCAGGGCCAATTACCGGGTCACCAACGCCTGCCGCGGCTGCGTCGCCAGACAGTGCATCATGAACTGTCCGAAAAATGCCATTCATATCGAAAACGGGCACGCGGTCATCGATGAAAAGATCTGTGTCAGCTGCGGCATCTGCGCCAAAGCCTGCCCTTATCATTCGATCATTTACCAGCCGATTCCGTGTGAAGAGGCCTGCCCGGTCAATGCCATAACTCAGGACGAACGCGGCAAGGAAAAAATCGACGAAAACAAATGTATTCATTGTGGCCGCTGTCAGCAGGCCTGCCCGTTCGGTGCGGTCATGGAACGCTCAGAAATGTTCGATGTCCTTCGGGTAGTTCTCAACCCGGCCTGCAAAACCATCGCCATGATCGCACCCGCTATCGTCGGGCAATTCAATACTGAACTCGGCAAAGTTGTCACAGCTTTGAAAAAACTCGGCTTCGACCATGTGGTAGAAGTGGCTTATGGAGCAGATCTGACCGCCGAAAAAGAAACCGCCGAATTCATCGAACGGGTCGGGCATGGCAACACCTGCATGACATCTTCATGCTGCCCGGCCTATGTTGAGGCTGTAAATAAGCATATCAGCAACATCAAACCTCTCGTTTCCGACACTCCAAGCCCGATGCAGCTTACCGGCGAATGGGCCGGCCAGAAATGGCCGGGCGCCAAACGTGTATTCATCGGCCCATGCGTTGCCAAGCGCGCCGAAGCACGCGCCAGCAAGCATGTCGAGAATGTTCTCACTTTTGAAGAACTTGGTTCAATTCTTGTTGCAGCCGGCATCGATGTTCTCGAATGCGAAGAAAGTGCGCCCGACCAGATAGCAACTGCAACCGGCCGCAAATTCGCTATTTCCGGGGGAGTTGCCGGTGCAGTTGTTGCAGCAGCAGCCGGCCATGGCGTTAAAGCTGAAGAAAAACTCTTCAACGGTCTTGATAAAAAGGCATTTGCAACCCTCAAGGTGGTTGACAAGGTTGTAAAAAACACTACCTTCATAGAAGTGATGACCTGCGAAGGCGGCTGTCTGCACGGCCCCGGGGTAATCAGCAACCCGGTCGTGGCGCGGCGCTTTCTCGAAAAAATGCTCAAGGAACACCCCTGATGGACAGTCTCGAACACAATATCAGCCCGGTAGTCTTCACCAACAAGGCGCAATGCCGTGACTGTTACCGATGCCTGCGCCAGTGCCCGGTCAAAGCGATACGCATGATCAACGGTCAGGCCAGCGTCGATCCCGAAAAGTGCATTGCCTGCGGCACATGCATAAAAGAATGCCCGCAGGGCGCCAAACAGTACCGCAACGATCTGGAAAAAGCTATCAGATTGCTAAAAGAACCGTTTCCGGTTGCAGTCAGCCTGGCCCCGTCGTTTGCAGCGTTCTTCACGAAATCAGAGCGACAGCGGCTGCCATCGGCGCTGCGCAAGCTTGGCTTCGCACATGTTTCAGAAACATCTATCGGAGCCCACCCGGTTGCCATGGCCAGTCTCAAGAAAAAGTTCGTCGACCGCAGTTCAATCTGCACCGCCTGCCCGGCGGCGGTGAGCTTTATCAGAAAATACGTACCGGAACTGACTGACAATCTGCTGCCGGTAGCTTCACCAATGCTGGCCCATGCTGCCATCATCAGAAAAAAAATCGGCGAAGGGGCGCGCGTTGTCTTTATTGGCCCATGTATAGCCAAAAAGCAGGAAGCGGACAGCAGTGAAGGCCTGCAGAAAATCGACTGCGCCCTGACCTTTCGCGAGCTTACCGAATGGTTTGAACGCGAAAACATCAGACTTGACCGGCTTGAAGAGAGCCCGTTCGATGACCAGCCCGATGGTCAGGCCCGCTTTTTTCCCTTGCCCGGCGGTCTGACACGTACCGCCAGCATGGGGTCTGACAGTCTGATCGGCGATATCGTCGCAGTCAGTGGCCACGCTGAGTTTCGCAAAATTCTAGAAGTCATCGAAAAATCACGGGTTAAAATGTTCGTTGAACCGCTGTTCTGCTCTCAGGGCTGCATTAATGGGCCGGGAGCACCCGAAAACAGTCAGCTTTTCGAAAACCGGCGCGAAGTTATCGACTTTGCTGAGCAGCATCCTGGCTCAGAGACAGTCAAGCATGAGGCTGACGAAGTTGTCGATGCCTCTTACAAACCCGAAAAAGCGCCAGAAGAAACAGTCGAGATTACCGAAGAGGCAATAAACAGGGTTCTTGCCGCCACCGGCAAAACCAGCCCGGCTGACGAACTGAACTGCGGGGCCTGCGGTTACGATTCATGCCGCGACAAGGCGATCGCCGTCATCAGGGGGTTTGCCGAAATCGACATGTGTATACCCTATATGCGGCGCCTGGCCGAACAGCGCACTGACCGCATCATCGAGACCAGCCCGAATGGCATCGTCATGCTCGATGACAAGCTGACCATTCTCAGCATGAACCCGGCTTTCCGCAAAATGTTTCTTTGTTCTGAAGCGGTTCTTGGCAAACACATCTCGTATCTTATCGACCCCGAGCCATTTGAAAAGGTTCTGACCGGCAGTGAGAATCTGATCGAGCAGACAACCAAGCATCAGCGCTACAACCTGATCGTACACCAGATCATTTATCAGCTCGAAATCGAGAATCAGCTCGTCGGCATCTTTGTCAACATTACCGGCAGCCGGCAGAGCATCGAAGAGCTTGCGAGAATTCGTTCTAAAACGATTCAGCAGGCCAGAGAAATGCTTGAGCATCAGGTCAAAATGGCGCAGCAGATGGCAAAATACCTTGGCGAAAGCACCGCGCAGGGCGAAAGCATCATCGAAAATCTTCTCAAGCTCACCGAAAGTGAAGACGAGGGCGAAAACCGCAGAAAGGGCCCGGAATGGGATATATTCACGTCGAAATAGATATTGCACAAACCCCCAAAAAGACCGGTGGAATCTGCGGCGATGCAGTAAATTCGTTCAGAACTCCTGAAGCAACGGTGATTCTGCTCGTTGACGGTGTTGGTTCGGGCATAAAGGCCAATATCTACGCCAACATGGCCTGTTCGAGGCTCGAAAAGCTTCTTGAATCTGGTTTTTCTCTGCGGCGCGCCTTTTCTTCGCTGGTAAAAACCATGCATGAATCGCGCGGCAGTGACATGCCCTACGCAGTCTTTTCGGTGATACGCATTCTCAACAACGGTGAAGCGACGATCCTTGCCTACGAAATGCCGGAGGCAATTTTTATCGGCCGCCATTCGGCGGCAATTCTACCCCGACGTAACTTTACTCTCGAACGCGAGGTAATCAGCGAAAGCAACCTGTTCCTCGAACCGGGCGAGGGTCTGCTGCTGTTTTCTGACGGCATCACCCTGGCCGGAATCGGCGGCAAGACCCGCCTTGGCTGGAACATCAACGAAATCTGCCGCTTTGTTAACGACAGTCTGGTAGCCGGCGAAAAAAAGAAAAAGCTTTATCAGCGCATTCATCAGCATGCCCGCGAACTCTGGGGAACCCCATGCGGTGACGACTGTACGGTTCTCAGCGCCTTCTGCCGCCGGGGCAAAGTAGTGAACATTTTTACCGGGCCACCGGCCCAGAGCGGCGATGACCGCAAGGTTATCGAAGACTTTCTTGCACTGCCCGGCACCAGAATTGTCGCCGGAGCGACCACAGCCCAGATTGTCGCAAAGCACCTTGGCCGCGAACTCAAGATCAATACTGCCGATACCAGCATGATCGCCCCCCCCGGCTACAGCATCGAAGGTATCGATCTGGTCACCGAAGGTGCCGTGACGCTCAACCAGCTCTACAACATTCTCGATGCCGACCCGATTTATTTCGAGCCCGACTCTTCAGTAACCCGCTTTTATGACGCAATCATCGACGCTGACCGCATCAATTTCATCGTCGGGGCGGCAAAAAACGCCGGACACGGCGATATTGCCTTCCGGCAGCAGGGCATCATTCCGCGTCAAAAGATCGTCGAACTTCTGGCAGAAAAGCTGACCGTCGAAGGCAGACTGATTGACATCAAGATGGTTTAAGCACAAAAGTGGTTTAATAATTTTTCCACTCCCGGATTAAAAAAACTTTTGTTATGATTATCTGTATAGTTATCAGTGTAGTGTTTTCTTAGCCGGAGTTGTGTACCCCGGGAGGTATAAAAATGAAAAAGTTCATTCTGGGCCTGATGCTTTTTGCCACTCCACTGGCTGCTTCAGCCATGGGGATCGACAGTGACAGCAGCAACCCATTCAATGTCGAAAGAGTCAATATTCCATCAAGTGCTTCGGTCAACGGCGGCGCTGGCGCAGCTGAAGCCGCGGCACCGGCCGCAGCAGGCGCAAACGAAATCAAGCCGGGCACCGTCGGTTACGTCAACGTCAATACCAGGCTCAACGTTCGCACCGCCCCCTGGGGAAAAATCATCGGCAAGCTCTACGACGGCGACAAGCTGCGAATCGTAGCCCGAGAGGGCGACTGGTTGAAGATTCACTATAACGGCGGCTATGCCTACGTTCACAGTAACTACGTCGAAATCGGCGAAGAACGTGTCAACCGGCCTGATGAAAATGACGATTCCGGCAGCGTTGGCGGCAAACCAACCACAGGGGTACCAGACGGCACCCTTGACCCGGCACGCTTCGGTTACGACAACAAGCGCTTCAGCGCAGTATTCGATATCGTCGAAAAGTTCTGCTCAGCCAACAAAGCCTATGTCTTCGGCGCCGGCCACAAAAAAACTTCCGGCTATGCCGAGAAAACCGACTGTTCAGGCTTCGTCGGTCAGTTCATTCAGAAAATGGCGGCGGCTTCTGGCATTCCGCCGGTCTTTCCTGCCAACAGCTGGTATCCTTCAAGCCAGATCTATAAAAATCAGTATACCAACAAGATTACTTCTTCCTTTCCGCCACCGAACCCGCGCGATTCGATCAAGCCAGGTGATGTTTTCGTAATGAACCCGGGTAGCAGCGGCATCGGCCATGTCGGTCTGTTCATGGGCTACACCTCTTCAGGTCAGCCGATTATCGCCCACTCAACCCCGACCCGCGTCAACAGAGATACCCGCATCGCCGGCAAAGTCGGCTATTCAGGCGTGCGCATCGAAGTTCTGCCCTCACGCTACAAATCCCGCTGGGCCGGCGTATATCGCATCAAGAACATGGACAGCATGCTCAACAAGCTTTCTAAATGATCAGATCCTTTAAAACTCTTGCACTGCTGTTTGCTTTTGCTTTCAACCTCTCAGCCAGCGCTGATACCGAGCTGGTCAAGCTGCCCGATGTCGAATTCTCACGCTGGCTGGCGTTTTCACAGGGTGACACACCAAACCAGCTTTTGTGGCTGAGTGAAGACAACGGCGGCGTCCTTGACGGCCCGTTCCAGGGTCCGATGGCTTTTGTAACCGACCGTAACGGCAACCTGTGGGCTGGTGACACGCTGAATGCCCGGGTGACGGCATTCTCGCCAAAAGGTCGCCCGATCAAGGTCATCGACCTGATCAAAACAGCGAAAGAAGCCGGGCTGGCAACTGACCCGGTTCTCGTCGATCTTACCCCAGGGTTTCCGGGCAAACTGCTCGCCGCCGATGCTGCCAATAATGCCATTATTGAAATCGACCTGCGAAAATCGCCACCCCGTGCTTTTCTGCCACTTTCAGGCCCGGCCGGCTGGCAGCAGATCAATCAACTGCACAGCGATCAGCATGGCAATATCTATGTCGAAGATGTGGCTTCGCGTCGCACCTTCATTCTCAACCGCGATGGCCGACCGATCGGCAAGCCCCTCGATGGGCTGATCGGCATTGCCGTTGCCCGCGACAGTCGAATTGCGGTACTGGCCGCCGACGAAAAGGTTGCCGGCGTCTGGCAGGTTCTCACGGCCACACAGCCTGGCGGCAAGCTCGAACACCTCTCGTTCATCAGAGATGACGAGCCGGTTATCTGGTGCGCTCTACAGGGCTACGATGCTAAAAACCGCCTGCATGTCATCTACGACACGACCTCTTCGAGATATTATCTGACACTCGCTGTTGACGGCACAGTTTTACGCAAACTGCAGACAGCTCACCCCGACCCCGGTTACGACCCGACCCGGCCAGACTGGGTCGACGCGAATGGCCGACTTTACAAGGTCAAAATCGCCTCAGACACGCTCGAGGTAATGACCCTCAAGTAGGCAATCATGATTGTCAAAACCTGCCCTGCCAGACCTGAATGGCAGGGCAGATTTTTGTTGCGCAAAATGCGGGTTTGCGCTAATCTCTGCGGTCATGGGAAAAAAGAAACTGATCAGATTCAGGGAAAACGCCACTTTTCCGGAGCTTTTCGAGCCGCCGGCACTTGAACTTCTTGCCAAAGACCACGAATTAAAGGGGCGCTGGGCCGAAGGTTACTTTGGCAACAGCAACCCGGTCATTCTTGAGCTCGGATGTGGGCGTGGTGAATATACAGTTGGCCTGGCACAGCTTTTTCCTGAACAAAATTTTATCGGCGTCGACATCAAGGGTTCGCGACTCAACTTCGGTGCCAAGGCTATTCGCCAGGCCGGAATCAGAAATGCCTGTTTTATTCGCAGTCAGATAGAGCTGCTTAACCGTATTTTCGACCGTGAGATAAGCGAAATCTGGGTCACCTTTCCTGATCCATTTCACGGCAAGGCGCACCGACGCCTGACTTCGCCGGCCTTTCTCAACCGCTATCTTGGCGTGCTTGGTGAAAATGGAACCGTCTGTCTCAAAACTGACGACTTCAGTCTCTATGATTTTACCCGTGGCATCGCCAACGAAAACGGGCTTGAAATCATCGACGACACCGACGATCTCTATAATTCGCCATTACTGCTTGCCACGCCGCAGATTCAGACTACCTACGAAAAGCGGTTTATCAGCGAGGGCAAGAAAATCTGCCTGCTGCGCTTCAAACTTGACCGCGTCATCAAGCCTCTACCCAAAAAGCGGAAACAGCCCGCTGATGTAGCGGCATGCTTAAATAGCACGAAATAACAGAGAAAACTCAAAACCATACACGATATTTCGTAGCCCGCGGTTAAAAGAAAAAGCAAAAACCGCTGTATTTGCCATTTTTTAGATATCAATTAATCTGGCATGGTAAATGCTACTAATATAGTAGTGTTGATTCCTCCAACACCCTGAAACCAAGTTGAACGACCAAGGAGCAAGCCTATGAGATGAATGGAGGGTTCACCTGCGTGTGACTCCCTCTGAGCACTCTAGTTTTTTCATGCAACAACCTCTCTCTCTGATTCTAAACCCCTTAAACGGCACGAAAAAATCGAGCCGTTTTTTTCTTTTAGGCTTTCTTAAAGGCAAATGGGCCTGTATCCAAACGTATATTCGCTGCCATGGCCATAATCATTCGACCACCAGAATTATCGAACCGATCAACCAGAAAGTGCTGGCCCCGGGGATATTGCCGAAGCGAACTGCGGGTACAGAACTTGCTGTCGGCAGAGTGTTCTACCTCGACCTATAGGGTTGGTTAGGAAAAGCGCCGCAAGGCGACGGTCGGCTGGTCTAACCAGCCAGTCGACCGGGAGATCTCTCCCCCGGGGTCGGCCGCAAAAGCCGACCTCTTTTTTTTATTGCCGGCTGTCGCACACAAAAAGCGGAAACAAGGCGCCGGTGCGATCTGGTAATCGGGTGACCTTTTTTGAAAGGAACTCTGTCAGATTTGCTGAGATAAATGAACGGGCCCGAAAAAAACCGCCCCGTGCAAACGGGGCGGTTTCCCTGAATAAGCCTTTTAAAAGCTGATCGATCAGCGTCTCGGCACGAGAACTCCGGTAACCTTGCGATCTTCAGTAGTGACGACGCTGATTTCAGTACCAGCCGGCACTTCGACTTCGCCGCCCTTGATAAAGGCGCCGCCAGCCAGACCAATCGGACCGAGCACCAGATAGCCGAGCGTCGAAGCCCCGGCAGCCATACCAATCTTGCGTTTATCAAATTTTGACCCGGCATCTTCAATCTTTATCGGCAACAGCGAGGCATCCATACTCTCGATATTTCTCACGTCGAGGTTCACGTAGCCGGTTCTGCCGAAACGGCCGCCGCGTCTGACATTCTTGACTTCTGCTGTAACAATGCCGCCCCTGGTCATCGCCAGAATATTGCCGTTGATAAACAGGTCATCGGCTACGACCATCGGAATGGTATCGCCCTTGGTCGCGGTGCGGCTCGACAGATCTTTTTTCATGCGCAGACGAATTTCGGTGCCGGCAGGGATTGTCACCGTATGCAACGAAATCAGACCGCGTTCGATGGTCAGATGCACCAGCTGTTCAAGCCTGAAAGCCATGGGTTCCATCGATACGTTGCCGATCACTTTTTTGTCGATTTCGGCAAGGCGGGATTCAAGGGTACCTTCACCGGTCTTGTTGAAGATTTTCCATTCAATAAAGCTGAGCTTCATATCAAGAGACAGGTTGCTGGCAGAGCCCTTGAAAATGAAATCATGCAGATAGCGCGACTTTTCGGAATCGGTCTGCCCGGTTGAGCGGCCAAACAGATCTTCTTCGATCTGCCGCAGCCGGTCGGCCGTTTCCGCACTCTGTTCGTCACCGTAAATATAGCGTTCAATGCGGCTGATTCTCTTGTCGAGGTCACGGTCAACTTCTGCTGCCGGTAGAACAGTGCTCAGACAACACAACAGCAGAATCATGGCGATAATGCGACTTAATTTCATGGTTTGGCCTCCTGCTTTTTCGTTGATTCGGCTGAAGTTTCAGCCTTTTTTTCAGATTTTTTCAGACGACCGGCTTTGCGCAACCGGTCAGGGTCAAACACGATTACAATTTCACGCTGGCGCAGCGGAGTCTGTACCATATCGAGACAGAATCTGGCAAATATTTCGAGATCTGACTGCTCGACAACGATATCACGACTGTAAAGTTCATTGATATGAGCGGCGAGTGTAAAAGTTTCGTCTTCAGCCAGACCGGTGCGGGCCGCCTTGATATCAGTGACAAAGCGCACCGCCGGGCGACTGAACCTTTCGCTCTGCGGTATCATCGCTTCCTGAAAAATCAGCATTCCCGAAGCGTCGAAAAACCGTGGGAAAAGAGACGGCTCAAAGTAAAAACTGCGGGCATCAATAACAACACGGCTGAATTTTGGTGCAGCCATCTTTTCATCAATTTTAACTCCGCTGGTCCAGGAAGCGAGAAAGCTGGTCGGCTGCATCGACTGCGGGCGCAATGCCGCAAGATACAGAGCCGAGCGCAGGCTGATCTTGCCTGTCAGCGGCACATCGACACGGCAACGCACCATTCCCGAAATATCAGGCTGAAAAAAGGTTTTGGGCGCCGACATCAGAACCAGGCCAAGACGCTCTTTCAGAGCTGCGTTTTCCTGCAGAACATGCGCTACCTGTTTTCCCTCCATCAGAGGCAGGGCGAGAATACGTTCGTAGGCGTGGTGCAGTGCATCCATCCAGGCGCGTGAGCGTTCTTCGTCATACGAAGTTTCGCTTTCCCACGGGGTGCCGGCCAGGCCGAACACTTCAAGTTTCTGCTGCAACAAAGCCTGTGAATCGACAAAATTCTCCGCCCGCAGACTGCAGGCGGAGAACATGCAAACAATTACCAGAATGGCCTTTGCCAGGAATTTCATTGAACGGAATCTCCTCTTAATCAAAGGTCACGTGTGCTCCGACGTGATGTTCACTGATGATGTCGCCATCGTAGAAAGAGTAATCAACTCTGACGTGCGGCAACACATGCATGCCAAAACCAAGAGTAAGAGTGCCGTTCAGCGCACCAATGCGCATGGTCAGATCGTTTTCGATAAACTTCTTTTCGACCCCGATGCGATACTGCTGATCGTTGGCTTTTGAGGTGTTGGTGATGTTGATGGCATCAGCTGCCAGAGTGGTGCCTTTGGTAACTTCGTAGGCGGTGCCAAGATTGAGAGTGACACCATCACGGTTGGTGTTGGAGCCGCTGATTTCTTCGATAAGGTTGTCGACGGTCAGACCACCGGTCAGGCGATCGTTGTAATGATACATCAGACCAATCCCGAGCGAAAAAATATCTCTTTTACTGTGCTGCAGAAGGCTTTTGATATAGCGATCCACATTGAGCATCCGCAATTTGATACCACCATACAGCTGTTCGCGGGCCAGCATGCGGCGGGCAATCGGAAATCTGGTGCCAAATGCAAGCTGCAGATCTTTTACGCCACGTTTAACGCCCTGGTATTCGCCGCCAACCAGGTTGCCAAAGCCGATGGAACGGTGATCTTCGGTGTAGGCAACGCCATAGCTGTATTTCGGGCGCCGGGGAACGGGTTCTTCAAGAATGTTGTGTTCAAGATAATCGGTAATCGAAAACTTGCTTTCGACGTTATCTTCATAGATGTGACCGGTAAAAGCCATGCTGGTCCAGTCATAGATATCGCGCTCATTCACTTTGGCCTGAATAGAAGCTTCACGGCCCTGAATCTGGCTCAAACCGGCAGGATTGTAGAAAGTTGCCGATTCGTCGTCAGACAGACCGATGAAAGCACCACCCATGCCCCTTGAACGTGCTGACTGAGCAGAAACTTCAGTGGTAGAAGCGACAAGAAAAATAGTGAATAACAGCAGCAGACCTGCCATTCGTGGGAATTTCTGTCGTTTCATCTGCGGGGCCTCCTTGAGCTGTCTAAATCGGGTGCTTCAATCTTAATCGTCATTAATTCAGTAAAACCTGAGTGAACATTACATCTTTTCGTTGTCTGTAGATTTTTCATTTTGTTTTCTTGACCGGTATAAATCCGTCTGGCGCCTTGGGCAACGGCTTGAATCCTTCATCTGAGCTGACCGGTTTGAGAGGAACAAAGCCGCCGCTGCTGCCTGCTGTACCGGTTGTCGGTTTGGCTGCTGCCGGTTTGCTGATAACCGGAGCTGGTTGATTCAGCTGCTTAAAGACCGGTTGACTGACCACCGGGCCGTTTTTATAAACCGGAACGCCGGTCGTTGACGGAACTTTTATTACCGGAGCCTGAGACGGCACAACCGCAGTGTCGGCATCCGGCATGGCCGGGTCTTTGACCGGCGGGTTTGCCATAGCCGGGCTCTGGCGCAGACCGTTTTTGTAGACAAAGGGCACTTCGGCATAGGTGATGTCGTCGCGATAAGGCTCTGACCTGTAATTGCGAAGCAGAGCGTATTGATCGTCACCTTCAGGCACAATCATGTCCAGGATTGGCGGGTCACCATAGGTGTCGTGGCCGCCACCAAATTCGTCGAACGTGGCAAAGGCCCTGACATCACGGTTAAGCAGGCGATTCGGTGAAACGATTTTTTTAAAGCCCATTGAAAAGCACTGATAACCAGCTTTTTCAGAAATTTTCGGCAGTTTGAGCTTCGAAATCTTGACGATTATACGGTCACTCTGAACCTTTACGTAGTCAGGGTAAATGATGTCGTTGATCTGATTCTGAAACCCAAGTTCATCGGTCTTGTTGCGCAGGATGTCATACAGTTCGTATTCGCCAAGCGGCGAAATGAGTATCATCTTTTCCCAGCCCTTGTTGTCGGCGAAGGCAACGTCACGACCGGGCAGACCTTGTTTGTAGCCAGAATTTTCAATACCATCGATATCGATGTAGATATCCCAGAGGTTGGCGACAAAACCCTGATCTTCGCTCTTTCTCGTATCGGGCCATTCACGCATGATGTAGTTGCGCATCTGAATCTCAAACACCACAACCTGACCTTCTTCATAAACGGTAAAACGTTTGATATCGAAGGTGCCACGGCGCATACGCTTGTCGCTCGGGTAGAGATAATAGCCAGGGCCCTTGTCGTCGCCGATATTATCCTGAATATCCAGCCACGAGCCGGTTTCGTAATAGTAATTTACCTTTTCCTGGGCGTCTGCAGGCGCAGCAAAACCAAGCAGTGAGGCACAGCATGCCATGATCAGGCCGAGTTTTTTAATGGATTTTCTCATCACTTCACCCTGATGATCGAATACTTCTCGTCACCCGATTCCTGATACGGGTCTTTGACCTGATTGGTTGCGGTGATGTTGAAAGCATACTTCTGATAGGCGCTGGCAGTGCTCACACCGGTAAACAGTCTTGTATAAACCCCGTCACCGGCAACTTCATCACCATTAGTGGCGTCATCGTAGAGTTTTTGCGGCTGCCAGTTGGTAAAGTCACCAACGACGGTCGGATTAACCACTTCGGCAAAATCCGAGGCAACGAGAATCATCTTGATTTCGCCGCTCTTCTTCGAAGAAATTGTGGTAACCGGCACTTCGAGAAGGGTCACGGTCGACAGATCAACTGGCAGTGCTCTGATATGGAAGTTCGGGCTTCTGAATACCAGGTATTCTCGACCGTTGCCTTCCATGGCGAAACTGTAGCCACCGTCGCTGTCAAGCTGCATCGCTCTCGAACCCTTCTTGGTTGCAAGTGTGACTTCTGAATAGTTAACACCAACCAGATCGCTGGTAACCCTGCCGCGGGCCAGTTTAACCGTTGATTCCGGAATGTAAATCATCGAATAATCGCCAAGATTTGCCTCACGATGCGGGTCTTTCGCATTTTTCGGGTTTTCTTCACCTTCAAGAGTATAGTCGAGAGAATACTGCTGCGAACCGGTCTTGAGATTGGTCAGGCGCAGGGTAAAAATGCCGTCGTTGGCAAGTTTGTCGCCATGGGTGCCGTCATCATACATTTTTTCACTTGCCTGGCTCCATGCCGGGTTGACTGATTTAACAGCAAAACCTGTAGCATCGGGGAAATCGACGATCGAAGCGATCCAAAGCGCTTCGCCCACAAGCTTCTCGTCAAGTTTGATATCAGGGGCGCTGACCGTCTGTTCGGAAAGGGCGTCAACCCAGACGTAGTTAACATCAAAATCCATGCTGCGGGCTACCAGCAGAAATCTGCCGGATCTGCGAAATTCAATCGTATACTGGCCTTTGTCGTTGGCATATGCGCTCAATGATGGTTCTCCGGCCACGGTGATTTTAACCCCGGTCGAAACCTTGCCTGAGGGCACCACGACCTTACCGGTGACAGTGGCGACCGGAATAACCAGAGCTTCCTGAATGCAGCCGGTTGTAACCAGAGCAAGCAGTGTCAGAAACAGCGCCATTAGTCTCTTTTTCATGTCTGCCAATCCTAGAAATTTGATTTTGCCTCGAAGATGAACATCTTCTGTGTATGGATATCTACGTAATCTCTGCCGTTATCGGTGCTGCTGACCGCCCAGCGCCATTCATAGGGGTAGTCATAACCGAACTTGAATGAAATCGTGGCGTCTTTGTTCACGTCATAAATAAGCTCGCCATAAATATTCTCGCGGTCGAGACTGTCGGTCATGCCGTCTTTAAAGTCGATGATACCGCGTGAATAGAAAGCGCGGCCTCTGAACTTGTTGGTGAAGTTCTTCTTAAGTTCGGCCAGAATTGCGTTTGCAAGGCTCGACTTGCTGTCATCAAAACTGTCGACATAGTCAACATGCTGAACACCACCGGTCAAGCTTGTGGTTGAAGTCAGATTGTAAGTGGCTTCGCCGATGTAGTCGACCCTGGTATTTTCTTTGGGCGAACTGACCCAGCGAACCTGATGTTCAACGCTGCCTTTAACGAAAACGCGCGGGTTGATATCAGAGTTAACTTCGAAATAGCCAACGCGCTCGTTGTATTCGTAAGTCTCGCCATCCTGTTCGAAAATGTCGTCAGGATCACCAAGTACAAACATCTTGCCTTTCGAGCTGATCGAATCACTGAGCTTCAGGTTCAGTTCAACTGCATTCGAGATCCAGCCCTGCTCGTCTTTAAGAGCGTCCCACTTCTGGGTAAAGTCATACTTCAGGGTCGTGCTGTCGGTAAAGTCTGAAAGCAGCTGAAAAGTAAACTTGCGGCCAGAGTAACCATCGGTATCATAAGCCTTGTTCGGGTCGACTTCCCAGGTCTTCGAGAGGTAGGTGGCTTCGACCGAGAGGTTATTCGCCATGGCCAGAAGCTTGTTGCCGAAATCGTAGTTGACCGAGAAGCGGGTCAGTTTTTCCCCTTCGAAATTGGGGCGGCCGTAGTTGCTGTCAACATTGAGGTTATTCGGGTATCCCTCAGTATCGCCGACATCGTAGGCCCAGACTGGAGCCATCATGGCGCGGAAATGGCGACCGAAGTCGTAGTGTTTGACTGTGCCGGTAAAGCCGCCATTCTGCACGCTGATATCAAAGCGTGAGCCCTCATCACCGAGATTGCGCTTCTGATTATCGGCGGTGTCGGTCAGATAGGCATTTGACGTGAGAAATTCGGCGGTACCGGTAATTTTGCCGGCCCGGTCGGTGGAATAGTTGAGGTCAACACCGCGGGTTGTGTTCGAGTTACCACGGGTTTTGTAGTCAAAAATCTTTTCGGCATAGGTCGTGCCGATCGAAAAAGTGTCTTCGCTGAATTTTTCGGGCAGTTTCCAGACAACACGGCCGGTAACCATATTTGAGGTATCGCTATAGGTTTTTATAATGTCGCTCTTCAATACCGAACCCTGGTAGGAAACACCACTTTCAGAGCCTGAAACTTCAACGCCCTGATATGGCTGCAGCACGTCGGAGTCTTCGGTGAGAAGGTTCATCGGGTTATCGAGACCGGTAACCGACTCGCCGGCAAACACCCTGACCTTCATCGACTTGGCCTTGCTGATCAGGTGCAGCTTGTTCGAGCGAACGTAGTTGTCGTTCTGAATGTATCTGACGTAATCATCGACGTTATCGAACGGATTCTGGCCAGAGTTGCCGGCATTGTTGTAGACAGCCTGGTTCCAGGTACGGCCCGAAATATAACCGAGCAGTTCATAGAAGGTTTCAATCTTGTCACCAAAAGGTTTGCCGGTAAACTTGAGATACAGCTGCTGATAAAAAGTTACCAGGCCAGGATCAGAAAATGAGGCATCGCTGCCGCCTTCATTTTTGTTTACCGTTTCAGGCTCGAGAATATACTGGCCTCGACCACGATAAAAGCCGGTAACCTTCATCTTGGGCATCATGCTTTCGAGGTCTTTGACCTTGTTTTCGTTATCGACCATACGGCGTTCGAGTGAATCGACGCGCACGTCGAGCAGACCAAGCTCATCTCTGAACTCTTTGGTAAGACGTGAAAGCGCTGCCCGCTCTTCTTCGCTGGCAGCATCGATGGTGGCTTTCTTTTCTTCCATGCGCTTGAGAATGCGCGCAAGAATGAGGGCAACATCGTATCTGGTGGTTACTTTGCGGCCCTTGAACGTGCCGTCAGGGTAACCTTCCATATAGCCCTGGCTGATGAGGAAATCAACGTCGGTATAAGCCCAGTGGTCTTTCGGCAGATCCTGAAATGCTGCAGACTGGGCAAAAGCGACGAGCGGAAACAGCAGGCACAAAAGTGTCGCCAGAAACCCTCTAAACAGGGAAAATCTGCTTATATTCTTTGTTTGCCTCATTCTTTGTTTGTTTTTCCTTGAGAATTGGAATGCTCCAGTTCCCTTATCGACAGAAAAATCGAAAAAAATGAGTTTTTTGCACGCAAAAATTGTTATCTGCTATATTCTTAGGTATGCACGAAGAATTCATGCCGGTTGCCAGTATTTTTGAATTGCGCCTCAAATGGCTGCTGCCGTCAGCAGCAGTGGTTTTCATCGCCATGCTGCTCGCAAATTCGCAACGACTTCTGCTGCAACTGCCGGGCCCGGCAACCATGACCATGGCTTTTCTCGTCTATCTTGCCATCGTCTGCCACGCCGCCAGAATTGTTACCGACCGCTTCGCCAGATCGTTCAAAATCAGCTACCCAACCGTCATTCTCTGGTTTTATCCGACGATGACAATGCTGTTGATCACTGTCAGTTCGTGGCTTTTTCTGATTTTGTCAAATCGTGTGCTGGGGCGGGGTTTCTGGAGTGACTGGCTCGGTCTGACCGGCCAGGACACAACCTCATTCTTTTCGGCAAGTTTTGCGGCAATGATGTTTTTTGTGGCACTGCAGTTCGTTTTTTCGATGGTCAGAGTGCTGCAATGGATAATTTCTATCCCCCATAATCACCTGCAGACGATCAATGCCAGCATCAACCCGCTCAGCGGCAACATCAGAGAGGAAATTGGCGAAGCTCTTGAACAGGCACGGAATGACAGTGAGCTGATCAAGGCCAGACGCTGGCATGCGACCAGATTGAATCGTATGGCGCTGCTGGCAATGGTCATTGTCGCTCTGGCCGCCGGCGCCTGGATAACTTTTTTCAGGCCGGTTCTGATACTGTATTACCGTGCCGAAATTCAACTGCGCACCTTTCTGGAACCGGCCACCGCCTGGGAAACCTTCAGGCATCTGACCGAGAAATACCCCGACTACCGTTTTATTGATTCGGTCAGATACCGCATGGCCTGGATTCTCGACCGTCGTTTGAACCGTTATGAAGAAGCCGCAACCGGCTACGAAGAATTTCTGGCAAAGTTCGGAAACCGCAATGTCTGGGCCGACGAAGCAATGGCTGCACTCGTGCGCATTAATCTCGACAAACTGAACCAGCCTGAAAAGGCACTGATGTGGATCAACGAATACCTCAAAAACTTTCCGGCCGGGGTTATGTTTCTACACATGCAGCTTTATAGAATCCGGGCTTTGCAGCAGATGGGCAGTGTCGAGCTGGCACGCAGCGAACTCGAAAAGGCCGGCAGACTCTACGGCGATCAGCAGATTCAGATTATCAACAGTGAAGACCGGTTGATCGATCTGATAAGCTTCGCCGATGCAGTTGCCGCCGAAAACCTGTTTACCGCCCCCGAATAGCCACCCGGCTTCACGGAAGCGCGTTGAGAAAAGACCTGATCAACGGGCCGCTGATAACTTTTGCCAGCCCCAGGCCGCGCCGGGTACGCGCTGTCTTTTTCCCTTTCGCCCGCAGCTCTTCAAGAAATACCTCTTCGACAACCATGCCCGCAAGAAAGCCACTGCTGCCACCATCAGAAAAAACCACCGGGGCGCCACTGTAGCCTTCGAACACTTCAAAGTCGACGTAAAATACCGGGTTAGTCGAACTCGGCAACACCGGAAAACTTGAAACCACCCCATCTCTGACGAAAGCAAAACCCGCCTCGCTGCTCGCTTCACCATAGGGATACCCAGGAATCAGCACCCTGACACCGCTGCCAAACCCGGTGCGACCAAGACGCGCATCGTCTATGGCAAAATCATTCGCCAGAATGCAGCAGTCGGCTTCACCAGGCAGTGCTATCTTCAGGGCGGCAAGGTCGAACTCGCTGTTGAGAACATAAAGCGCCGTTTTGCCGTCTCTGATTTTTACCTGCACCGGCGTTGCGAAAAAAATGCCACGGGTCTGCCGTCGCATGGTAACTTGCGCATATTCGCCCCTGATGTTGTTAAAAACATGCCCGGCCGTAACCAGCCAGGCCTGATTCGAACCACCACCTCTATCCTGCATCAGAAATGCTGTGCCAAAAACCGCTTCGCCCGAACTGTCGGTACCACTCACCCGCATCACTGAGCGCAATACGGCGTCGAAGCCCGAATCGGCAAAGGCGGCCGGCACGCACGCCAGAATCATAAAGACCATAAAAAACAAACCACCACAAAAGCTCATTGTCAACCGCTCACGTAGATGAGAACCGAAACCAGCAGGCCGGTTAAGAACGCTTAACCGGCTTTTCAATACAGGTTTTTTGAAGCTATGCGGTGATCTGGTTTTCATTGTCTGTAAAGCTCTCTTTTCACTTTTTATTGATAACAAAATTAAAACAGATTGCAAAGATCACACATGACCAATAAACCAGCTCAAGTTTGTTCAGTATTCAACAGCCAGATATTCCAGGACTGGGCAGTTGGTATCAGCCGTCGATGAACAGCCCGGCAATGACGTTGTCGGCGATCGCCAGACCACGCCCGGTCAGACGAACACACTGCGTATCGTACTTTTCGAGATTACCGGCTTCAATCTGGCGTGTCAGTTCTTCTGAGAACTCAGCAGGCTGTGGGCCAAATCTATTTTCGAGCGCGGCCAGGTCGAGCCCGTCTGCGACAAGACGCAGACTCAGCATGACAAATTCATTGCGCCGGTCGACCGGGCTGAGTTTCTCGACATGCGGCGGTGCAGCTGCAAGCCACAGAGCAAAATCAGCAGGATTAGTGGTTCTGCAGTCTGTGTGACATGAAACGGCCGATGGCCCGAGCCCGACATAATCACCGGCCAGCCAGTAGTTCAGGTTATGGCGGCAACGCCGGCCGGGCCGGGCATAATTCGAAATTTCGTAATGCTCAAAGCCATTGTTTTTAAGGGTTTCGCGCACAGCAAACAGTTCTTCGGGGCCGGTTTCAGACGGGTCTGGCAGCTCACCATTCAATATCCGGCGTTGCAGAGGCGAACCATCTTCGACTGTGAGAAAATAGGCAGACACATGCTGCAATTCGAAACGCTGCAGAAGAACCGCCAGGTCATCGGCAAGCGACGGGCAACCCGGAACCCCGAGAATCAGGTCTATACTGACATTGTTTAATCGACTGCAGGCCATATCCAGCGCCCGATAAACCGAATCGAGACGTGCTCGACGTCCGAGCAGCGCCAGTTCGTCGTCTTTCAGACGCTGAACGCCCATGCTGAGTCTGATTCCGTCGATGCTGGCCAGATAATCAACGATTTCGGCGGTCAAAGTTTCAGGATTGGTTTCGAGCGTGATTTCTTCAGGCCGGTTGCCTGACAGCCAGGGCTTCAGCAGAGAGAACAGCTTTCTGATGCCGGCCAGGCCAGGTGTCGTCGGGTTGCCGCCACCGATGAAAACCGTTTTCACCTGGCCGTGGCAACGCGCTCTGGCCGCTTCAGATTCATTCTGCAGTCGAAAAAGATACTGTTCAATCGAACCGGCACCGGGGATTGTCGAATAGAAGCCACAGTAATCACAACGGCTGAAACAGAATGGCACATGCACATACAGAGAGGTTGCTGCGAGCGGGTTGTCAGACATGGTCAGTTCCTGGTGGCGAAGTCATGCCGAAACGTTTCTGCAGCGTTTCAACGAAGCTTCGGTCAGCTGACTTACTCAACAGCGAAAGCGGCGAATAGCCATAACTGGCCGTCTGCCAGAGGAAACTCAAAATAAGCAGCACGGTCAGCAGAATGTTTGGCCAGGCATTGATTTCCCATTGGTAAGCCCAGGTCAGGCCATGGTCAGAAAATGGAAACAGGTAATAAACTGGCCACTGATAGCCATCTGGCCCACGGGCACCGATAAGATCGCAGAGCAGATGCAGGTGAAAAATACCCGCGATCCACAGGCACAGGCGGGCATTTTTCCGCCACAGCCATGCCAGAACGACGAGCAGCAGACAAAACGGCAGGCAATGACCGAACTTGTGATGATAAGCGGTAAACCACTCGGCCTCGCCACCGCGGGCCAGATCGATCAACGCTCCGAAGGCATCGATGTCAGGAATAACTGAAGCAGCGGCGACCGCAGCCACCTCAGCCCTGGGCCGGCAAGAACGCAGGCCGGCACACCAGCCAATAAGAGCGTGGGTAATGAGATTCATGCTTGTTTCCTGAGCAGCGGCAGATAGATTTATGTTAGCATTAAAAAAACATTTTTGGGGGCATGCGAGATGATTTTTGCACAGATCAGCGTCGGAAAAATGGAAAACTATTCGTATCTGTTCGCCGACCCGGTCAGCCATGAAGGGCTGCTGATCGACCCGGCTTTTGACCACGACAAGATTCTGGCGATGATTCGCAACAATGATATCAACCTGACCCATATCGTTCTGACGCATCACCATTTCGATCACATCAACGCTACCACTCAAATAAAGGCGCACACCGGTGCCGAAGTTATCTGCCACCGCGAAACAGCGCCTTTGCTGCACGGTGGTGCTTCGTACGACCGGTTGATAGATGATGGCTTCAGCTTCAAAATCGGCAGCAGCATCAAGGCGGTATGCCTGCATACTCCCGGCCATGCGCCAGGCTCTCTCTGTATTGTGGTCAACGATATGTATCTGGTAACCGCTGACACGCTGTTTATTGGCGACTGTGGGCGTGCCGATCTGCCGGGCAGCGACCCGGCAGCACTTTTTGCAAGTCTGCAGCGACTCAAATCGCTGCCCGATCATCTGATCGTCTGCCCCGGCCACAATTACGGCCCGACTCCGACCCGCAGTCTCGGCGAAGAGAAGCGCGCAAACCGCACTCTGCTGGCCGCCAACCTCGAAGAATTTTACAAACTGCCTTAGTATTCTGTAGCACAAGAATCGCGTGATTCCCTGTTCCAGGGCCGAGATGCGACAGAGAACCCGTCTGCTGTCACAGCCTGCTTACCATTCGTAGGGAGCGCCCTGTTTGAGGGCCCAGTAGGCGGCGTCGGTCCAGCTTTTCTCGAAATCGGCTTCACTGATTTTGAAAACCTCGTTCAGTGCCGGCCCAAATTCGCTGCCTTTGCTTACCAGTTCGATCAGCTTCATCATGTCGCGGCAGCCCTTTTCAAGGTTGCCTGACTTTTTAACGAGAAACGCCGTCATCAGATAAGCCTGGGCGGTGGCGGTTTCGAAAACCGCCGGCGATGTATAGCCTTCAGCAAAAATGCTGTTAACCATATTAGCCGAGGCAAGTTTTGCAACCTTGGATTCAAGACTTTTCTGGGCGACAAGCATGCGATAACGCTGCGCCGTTGAGCTGCCGGCAAGAATTTCCGCAAGGCCGATCTGCATCCAGGCGGTTTTATCTTTATTGGTTTTCGCTTCAGGAATCAGAATCTGGATAATCAGTCTGGTCAGTTCACCGGCAAGCAGATGCCCCGGGTATTCTTCGATCAGGATTCCGAGTTCTTCATCGCTGAGCGCATCAAAGTTAGCGAGAATGATATTGCGGATCATCTCAGAATCATAATAAGCCGAGGTAACCGTAAGAGCCGTGTTCTGCGGCTCATAAAGGGCTATGGTCGGCCCAAGGCCTTCGGCCGAAAGAAAATTAACGAAGATCGGCACGCTGAGAGTGCCAATGCGGGAGGCGATGCGCTCATACATCTTTGCCAGCTCAGAAGCGATCATTGTGCGACCGGAAGGGTCAAGACCCGGCCCGAGAGTTATCTGAAACATGCCATCGCCAGAAACCGGCATGGAACCGCCAGAAACGGCCTGAGCCCCGGTCGGCTGCACCGCCATCGGGTTGCTCTGCGGCAAAGGTGAGGCAGTATTTGTCACTTCAGGCACCGGCATTGCAGTAAAACCGGGCACCGCTGCCGAAGCAAGGCGGTTGTTGATTTCGGCGAACAGCGCCAGATCATCGCCTAGAGCGGGGAACCCTGCCAGAAATTTAAGCATGTCAAGGCGATTCGGGTTCTGCTGAAACCCTTTGCGCAACCATTCAAGAGCTTTGAGGTTATCGCCGGTCTTGAAGTTGTAATAAGATTCAAGATAGCAGATCATGCTGCGTTCAGACGATCTGGCCCGCCATTCATCGAGAGCACTTCTGGCTTCAGGCATGCGTTCGCTGAGCAGCAGCAGAGAAATATAGGTCGGGTATGCCTCGGGGTCGGTAAACGGGCGGCTGGCGGCAGCGTCGTTGAGAATGACATTGAGCTCATTGGCTCTGCCACCCTGCAGTGCGAACAACCCGGCAGCCAGGCTGACCGACGGCAGGTTGTAACCACGCCTGAACGCTCGGGCAAGGCGTTTTGACGCCTTGTCACTTTCTTCGCGCTGCAGCAGGTAGCCCACCCAGAGAAGTTCTATCTCCGGGTTGCCCGGGTCGCGCACGCCGGCCTCCTGAAGAGCCTGACCGGCTTCTTTGATTTTGTGCAGGTCCAGCATGATGCGGGCCTGGGTAATATAAGCGTCAGGCGAATTCGGGTTGGCCTTGCTGAACTGATCTACCAGCGACAGAGCCTTGTTCCACTGGTCGACATCATAAAGAGCCCGAAAATAGTTACCGGCAGAGGTGCCGGGATGCGGGTCGTTGATCATCGCCTTAACAAAAAGCAGAATCGGGTTATGTGGCGCTTTGGCCAGCCCCTGCTCGACAAGATTGAGGGCATCGCGGTTGCGGCCAAGATACCAGGCACAGAGAGCCGTCAGTGACGAACCGTCGGGACCCGGATATTTTTTTTCGTATTCTTCAGAGAGTGCCAGAGCCAGATAAATCTGCCCGCGTTCGATTGCCTTCATCACCGATTCAAAATGCAGTTTCGGGTTGGCCAGCCTTTCGAGCAGCTTCGGCAGTGCTTCTGAAATTTCGCCAAAATGATCAGCCAGCTTCGTCTGGTCGACCGGAATCGGCCGCGGCCGCGCCGGCAGACGTGACAGATATCGCTGCGCCACTTTGTTGACCAGACTGAGCGCACTGGCTTTGCGCAGCCACTCAGCTGCCAGCAGAGGACGACCGGCCTGCAGTTCTATGACTCCAAGCAGATTCAGCAGATTCTGACTGCGGTTGCCGTCAAAATACAGTCGCAGAGCATACAGTCTGGCTGCGTCGAGCTGCCCCGAGGCCATGGTCTCGCGCGCCAGACGATAAAGCTCTTTGGCTGTCAGCAGGTTCGGCTTGTCAAAAGCCTCCTGTGGTGAGGCCGAAATGCTGCCGGCCGATTGCGCCGGCAGAGAGGCGGCGACCGTCAGAAAACACAGAATTAAGCATAGAACTGCTTTAAGATGTCTTTTCATATTCTGGTTATATCCAATAGCAAAAGATGTGAATCAGCAGAAACAACCAAAGCCGGCATCAACTGCCGAACACGACACCTGGTCAGAAAAACCGGCACTAAATTACCTTACCAGGCTCTGCGACTGCGGCCCATCTGCCGCCGTTTTTCCTCTTCCTTGAGGCGGCGGGCTTCTTCCTGGACACGACGGGAAAAGTCTTTAGCCAGCTGCTCGCGCTCCTGGTTCGAACGTGCCACTACCGGGTTTTCGCGAATGGCCTTCAGTTCGCCACCGTCGAGCCAGATACCGCCACAGCCGTAGCATTCATCAATATAGATGCCTGAACCTTCACGATACTCGTGGCGGCGCATCTTGCATTCGCACTTCATACAGCTGATCTTATCGCGGTTTTCGGTATCTCTCGGGGTATTGAAAGCCAGAAGCTTCTGCAGAACCGGGCTGTCATCAGCCTCACCCTCTTCGTCGATACGAAACAATTCTGCCGCATCAAGCCATATACCGCCACACCCCTGGGTGCAGGCCTCGACTTCAGTTTCGTTAATCTGCACGGTTGCGAGCGCCTTGCCACATGCCGGGCATTTATAGCCTTCATTTCTTTCCATGGTATCCTCCGATCAATAAAGTTTTCTGGGACGGTCCCATCTTACATACCAGCCAAGCAGATCATTGACAGCGTAAGCATCGAAATATTCAGGATCGAACTTTTTACCGGTCGGTTGACAGCCGTTCGACCAGGCCACCATCGCAGCATGTTCCTTGTTTCTCGGACTTTTGATGACCTTGCAGAATTCTTCATAGCCACCAGGGCCACCAACATCCTCAGGCGGACAGGCTCTGGCTCCGTCGACACAGCTGATTTCGCAGTCATCCTCGCGCAGCTTGTAATTGGCGTTTTCGAGCTTCAGCTCATGTTCCCATGAATCGCCGAAATCATAAACATAGAAACACTTGTCACCCTTCTTCTTCAAATGCTCGTTGAGACGTTCTGCCCCTTCAAGAAAGGTGTTTTCATCATCGAATTCATCATCGATGTTTTCGACATAGCGCTTTCGGCCGAAGTTGAATTCGTGCAGATGCGAGTCTTTCCAGCCCATGACGATCTGAATGACATCATGCAGACGGTCGAGTGAAATTTCTGCCGGTACAATAAACTGGCGCCAGACAACGGGCTCGATCTCACGCATTTCGATTCTGAGAAGGTAATATTTCTGTTTCATCAGGCCTTTCCTTTCGGTGAGCGGGAAAAAGGCAGACGCATCTCACTGCCCTGCCTTATTCATTATACACTACC
>DAOQWI010000026.1:0-27306 GCA_035342015.1 Candidatus Ozemibacteraceae bacterium
CTAATGTTTACGTAAAAATTACTACAAGACAGAAATATTCGGTCATATCGATGCTATAGAGGCCTTCTTCAACCCCGAGAACTTCAGAAGCGGTATCAGCGACAACAGAGAACAGCTTTTCGCGCCGCTGATCGCAGTCGAATTGAACCTTGAAGTTGAAGACGACTCTTGGGCGATAATAGATGTTATCTGACACAACCCGCAGCTCATGTGACGGGCCCTGTGGGGGAACGGCCGGCGCCTTGAGAGAGAAAAGACGGCTGACTCTTGGAAGTTCAGCCAGTCGCTCGATAATTTTTCTCAGCAAGAATGAACCTTCGCAGATCAGTTCCAGATCGCGATGAAGCTCGGCTTTCTCACGGTCAAAGGTGAATTTCAGGGTTTCAAAACCGTTAAAAAAGGCCTGCTCTGCAGCGGGAATCTTTGCCATCCAGATACCGGCTTCAACTTCGCTGCGATTGATATTGACCATGTCCATGAAAGAAAATACGAGTTCCTGAATCTTATTCACCATTGAAAATTTCCTCCTGGGCTCTGGTAATATCGTTGTGTGTCTGCAGGGCTTTTTCGAGCTTGTTGCCGAGAGTCTTGAACTTGCGCTTCATGGCATCCTGGTTCGGTGACATCGTGACAATATCGATGATGATCTGTTCAAGAGTGCGTTTGGAGTGCATATTGCCGAGAATCATTTCGAGTTCGCCGATTATCAGTCTGAAGAGATTGATCTTCTTGTCGAGAAGCTCAAGAACGTATGACTCAATTGTGTCGCGGGCGCTGAGATTGATGATATGAACGTCATCGTTCTGGCCAAGGCGGTGAATACGACCTATGCGCTGTTCGATTCTCATCGGATTCCAGGGCAGGTCGAAGTTTATCAGAACCTTGCAGAACTGCAGGTTGCGGCCTTCACCGCCCGACTCGGTCGAAACGAGAATCTGTTTGTCGCGGCGGAATTCTTCGATGCAGCGGTCTTTATCGACCTGTGACATCTGACCATTGAAAACAGCTACAGAATAACCTTCGTCTTCGAGCATCTTCACGATATAATCCTGGGTGCCACGGAACTGTGTGAAGATAATTACCTTTTCATTCAGGCTTTTGACGATTTCCATCATGACCTGGCCCTTTTTCGAATGTTTAACATTGCGGGCCATATCGAGCAGGCGTTTGAGAGAATGATCGAAGTCATCCTTGTAGAAGTTGCTGGCAATCATCTTGTCGAGAGCTTTGGCCAGAGCGTGGGTTGAGCTGCCCATAAGTTTCTGCAGCAGAATCAGGGTGAGGCGGTTGATACCGCGCGGATTCTTGTGAGTCGGCAGGGTAAAATATCTTTTGCGGATAAAATCGGTAAGTTCGCGATAAAGTTCGGCTTCATCGGGGTTGAGATCGACCGCATGGGTATGAACGAAGCGCTGCGGAAACTTGATCAGGGTGTCGGCACGGCGATGTCTGATCATGATGTCAGAAAGCATTTCGCGCAGTCTGGTCGAGTTTTTCGGCAGGCGCTTGTCGCGTTCGGCAAGAAATTCATCTTTGAATTTCTGAACGGTCGAGAGGTGACCTGGCTTGAGAATCGAAATCAGGTTGAACAGTTCGATCATATCGTTCTGAATCGGCGTAGCGGTGAGCATCAGCAGATACTTGGTATTGATCGAGTTCACGAATTTCCAGTTTTTGGTCTTCTTATTCTTGAGTTTATGGGCTTCGTCAACGATCAGCAGATCGTATTTGATCTTCTGAACGGTGCTCTGGTTCTTCTGGCTTTTGGCGGTATCGAGCGAAGCGATGACCAGGTTGCTGTCTTCCCAGTCGTTGATTTCGAGATGGTTTTTGAAGGAAAGATCGAACTTGGTTTTGAGTTCCTGCTGCCACTGAGTAATCAGCGATGCCGGGGTAAGAATGAGAACTTTCTTGGCCATGCCGCGCAGCAGATATTCTTTGAGAATCAGGCCGGCTTCGATGGTTTTACCGAGACCGACTTCGTCAGCGAGAAGAGCGCGGCCGTTGAGCTTATCCATGACCATGCGGGCAGTCTGTACCTGATGAAAATAGGTGCTCACGCCGAAGCAGGTTTTAAGAGACAGCAGCTCTTCTGAGCAGATGCCGGCGGCAAGTTCTTCGCCAAGCTGTATCAGGCTGGTTTCGCGGAAAGGCGAGAATTCACCCTTAACGATGCGGCGCAGAACTTCCAGATTGTGGTCACTGTATGAGATCGCGGCATTTGCCTGAGAGGCGATGCGCAGCTCGACTTTTTCGCCGGCATCGACTGGTGTTTTAACGCCAGCACCGTTCATCAGTTTGAGACGATAGGTGCGATTGGCAAGATCGATCATTTCAATGGCAACGGTGTCACCTTCGTTTACCTTTTTCTTTTCCCACCATTCGTTGAAAGTCAGGCAAACCATGTAGCCGCGCATTTTGTGATAGATGGCAGAATGGGTTACTTCGTCGTCATCGATAAAAGTTACCGAGCAAAGATCTTCATTGAAAGGAAACAGCTCTTTCATCTGAGGGTTCAGGAAAAGATAACCCTGCTGGAAGGCTTTGCCCTTGATCTGAAAGGTGAAGCTCAGCTCATTGCGTGACTCGACCTTAATGAGGGGGGCTTTTTCGGCTCTGGTTCTGGTAAGTGAATTGGTCATCATCAGGCTTTATCTCCCTCAGCTGTTTGATTTCCCTGATTTATTCAGGGGTCTGACGTCTACAATGATTTCTTCGCCGACTTTAACAGAAGAGGCCTTCTCGATAAAGTTCAGATCAGCAATGGCTCTTTCTTTCGAAGCGCTGCCATAATATTTTTCGGCTACCGATTTGAGCGAATCACCCTCTTTTATTACGTAAATGATAAGTTCCTCATCGATAGTTCTGAGCTTCTTGAATTCAGACAGATCGATATTTCTGGGCCGTTCAACCGGGGCTTCTTCAACCACCGGAGCAGTCGCAACTTTGGTTTCCTTAACTTCAGGTTTTTTCTCGGTTTTGGCAACCTTTTCAGCTTTTTCGAGCTTTTCAGTTTTTTCGGGCTTAACTGCCTTCAGTGTTTTTTCGGTCTTTTCGGTCTTTTCGGTCTTTTCAGCCTTCGCAACCACTTTTTCAACCGGGGCTTTTGCGGTTTCTTTCACGGCAGAGACAGATGCGGTTTTAACCGAAACTGGTGTGACAGTGGACTGTTTAACAGAAACAGCTTTCCCCTGTTTCATGTTCATGGCAGCCTTTTCGAGTTCTGCAGCCTTTCTGGCAGTTTTCTCATTTTCAAACGGCACTTCACGTGGAGGTTGAATCATCGAAGGATCCATGGGGGCCTCGGTGTAGAGTGTAGTGATTTTATTATCTCCGTCAGTAAGCACACCCTGAAGGAAAGAATACCTGTCTGACCAGATCATGTTGCCATTGATCTTGCTGAAAACCCTGAACTGACCGCTGGTTTTGTCGGTCTTGCTGACCGGAACTGCCATGCGGAAAGTTTTGAGACCACCAGCAGTGATGGTTTCTTTCGGATTCAAAACAAAGGTTTTCTTTTTGCCGGCATTTTCGATCTCGACCCCAACCTGGTAGCTGCCAGAGTTGATGGCGCTGTTGCCCGAGTTAAAAACATGGGCAAGCACAAGACCTTTGCCAGGGGCAAGTTCTTTACCGGCGGTCTTTTCCGGGAGTTTCTCGATAAAGAAACCCCTGACGAGTGGTTCAGCCGGAAGAGTGGTTAGATTCAGCAGAAACAGGGAAAGTAGTCCTGCGGATCTTACAGTTTGCCTCATTTTTGTGTGCTCCTTAAGTTCTTTCAATTCTCTGTGAACAATATCGGCAATCTGCAGACAAGTTCTTACCTACAAAAAAAAGAACTTTTGGAGTTTTTTTCGGGTAGACGCTTCAGTGGTTGGAAAAATAACCTGAAGTTGAGCTGGAAGCCGCGAAGACAAATGGCATTTTCGAGTTGCATTGAATATTTGAAAACTGTGAAAACGAATCGGAGTCTTCTGTGGTAGATACTTCTGATCTGGGAGCGGCAAAGGGGTTCTTTCCGGGGATAAAAGGATTGGAAGCCCTTTTAAAAGCTCCGTCAATGAGCTCATCTTTCAGTTCAGGAATTACCATCGAACTTTCCGCCGGCAACTGCTGACCGGCTGGTATGGCGGCCACAGCAGCAGGATCTTTGATGGCTCCCTGCAGGCGGCGGATAATTTCGCGCATTTCAAGATTCAGACGCTTTTCTTCTTCGAGCTGCCTGGAAATGGAATCTCTATCAATGGGAGAGACAGCTTCAGATGAGGTCTGAGTAACTCGCGTCTTATCTTTCGAATCTGTCTGACCAAGGTAATTGAACAGAATGATTATCGCCACCAGGCAATAACCACCCGCAATAAAAAGGTTCGAAGTTCTTTTGTCCGACTTAACAGGCATAAAAAAAGTTTATCATAAAAAATACTGTCAATGGCAGGCAAAAAAAAATAAAACTTTTTGATTTTTGCACGGTATTCAGTGAAATAGTTCTGGAAATCTGCTTCTTCAAGAGAGCAACAAAACATTGAGGTTATGATACAAGGGAGGGCAAAGTTCACCCTGGTGCGATAGATTTGTCTACCATTTCTGTTCAGTCAGGAAGTTCATCGATAACAGTCTGTCTGGTGTAGAGAAGATCAGGTAATGGGTCATCGTCCCATAGATATGGTAAAGAAAAACCCCATACTGAGTATGCCCCATAACAAAACTAAAAAAGTGTTATAATCGATTATAGAGATGAAAAAGTTTTTGCACTGTACCGTTAAATGTCCTTGCATTGGCAATAGACGTAACGCCTTCACTCTTGCCGAGGTTCTCGTAGTGGTAGGCATAGCGTCCCTTTTTTCTTTTCTGGTTTTTCGCTTTTACTTTCAGGCCAATCGCTCTCAAACCTTGCTGCTCGATGGCCTGCAAATGCAGACTGCAGTTGTAACAGGCGTTAACAAAGTTCTGCGCGAAGTGCGGAATGGGCGTGGTTTTCTTGTTCCTTCTTTAAATGAAAAATCAACGATACTTGCCTTCTCAGACTTTGAGAATAATGTCGTTTCGGTCTTTCCGCTAAAAAATGCCCAGATGACCAAAGAAGAGGGTGAGGACATCTATGATGTTTACTGCTACAAAACCGATGCAAAATCATATTCGGGTGGGAGCTCACATAACAGTAAAAACCTCAGACATCTCTGCTCGCACGTTAAAGATATCAGCTTTCAACTGGCGAATTCGAATTCAGTAACGATCTCTTTCACCTTCATGAAGGGTGGAAAAGTCTTTCAGACCATTTCCGAAGGTCCTCTGATGAATTCCGGAGACGTATTATGAAAAAGCGCAGCGGTCTGACTCTTCTTGAATTAACGATCGGCATGTTCCTGATTGCCGGTGCTGCGGTAATTTATCTTCAGTCAATGCAGTCATCGAAAAAGAAAAACGAATTTTACTCAGAGCACTTCATTGCCTCGATAATGGCGGCAAAAGTAGTTGAAGCCTGCTTTCAGGAAACCGAGATAAATCCATACGGCATAGAGGCCCTGGGCCTGGCCGACGAGAACGGCAAACCCTTCAAGTTTTCGACAATGGTCACAGAAGGACAGACCACTTTTTTCAAACAGCCCGAAATCAACAAGGAAACAACTCCGTTTCTATACAATATGTTTCAGAAGGATTTCATGCTGAACATAACGACTGATGAATCAAGCAGCCGGCATTTTACGCTCAATACCGCCTTTAAATGGAAAGCCAACACCGGGCCGGGCAGTTTTAACTATCTCTGCCGTTTTCCGGGTTTTTCACCCAAAAAAGAAATCATAACCACCTTTGCTTTTCCAGAGGACAAGCTTGAAAAGAAAGTGGTTGAACGCATTTTTGAAGAAAAAAACAAAAACCTCGGCGCAATAGTAAGCTCTCCTGCCGCCCGCGAGGTTTCTCTCGCCACCGGCCGCATTTACTTTACCTGCGCCGGCATGCTGTCAGCCGCCCAGTTCAAAACGGCCATGGAAAAAGCGGAAACCATTGGCAGCGAACCGCACGCGCCCACTTCTGCAAAATTTTTCGAAGGTACAGAGCATTATTTTAATATCGCTCGCGACGTTCTCGATGTGATGGTCTATCTGCAGCCACACATAGAGACCATTAACAAAGATATTAAAACGATCGAATCGATGAACCTGCGCAATCGTTCGCGTCTTGAGAAGTACATCGTCAATGCCACAATGGGTCTGGATGAAATCAAAAAACTTTTTCTCGTCTGTGTACACGAAGCGGCAAGTCGTTATCGTGCCATGCTCAATGCCTATTCTGACAATCGTCAGCAACGTGCCCTGATTCAGAGATGCCTCGACATGCACCGACTGATGTTTGTGGCCAGAGAATTCGGCGAAGGCACTTTCAGCAGCAGCGATGCCAACACAACCATAAAAAGCGAGTATTATGAATTTCTCGCCGACCTTGAAAAATACTTTTCAGATAAAGACCAGACTCTCGCAAGACTTGCCGCCCAGGAAAAAAAATTCGCCCAGAGTGACCTGCTGAAAAAACGTTATTACGCCTGCGACCTGGTCTACAAAATTTTTGCGACGCTCGCCACTCTTAAAACCAAACTTCCAGAAGTCGACCCCGGCACCCTTGACCCCAGAAGCGATGTAATCGGCAAGCCAATGGGTGACGGCACGCGCAGCGGCGCTCTGACATGGGCTCGCGACCAGCTTAACGGCGGTACTGGCGAAGGTTTGAACACCAATAATGGCATGAAAACCAGGGACGACGTTTCGGCCTGGAACAACTGGTGTCTTGCATTTGTGGCGACTGCTTACGGGCGCCGACTGAATGAGCTCAAAGAACTTTCGGCCATCACCAGCTACGAAAATTTCAACCGGGCCGGCAAGATTAAAACTGACAAAAAACCGCCGGCCGGCGCGATTATGTACACCGGCCCAGTTCCAGGGAATCCTCACGGCCACATCTTCATTGCCACAGGCAAATTCAAAAACAAAGATCCGATTATCATTACCACAGGTGGACCAGGGCTTGACGGCCTCCACGAAATGCCACTTTCTCAGCTTCTTGCCTGGGCCGGGGGCAAATACCTTGGCTGGACGCTCCCAAAAGACGCAAAGCAGGAGAATTGAAATGCAGAAAAACACCGCGGGTTACGTGTTTCCGCTGATTCTTCTGGCGACGCTGTCAATTTCGTTTTTTATCATAACCCTTGTACAGCTGCAGTCATCGCACCACAACCAGCTGCAGCACCTCAACAGCTACCAGCAGGCCCTGAATGTCGCCTATTCGGTTAACGTCGACGTAACCGGGCAGATTCGTGAAAAACAGTGGGTCAACCGTTTTTTCAAGGGCAAACCGTTTATTAAAACCGGTCAGACACTTTTTGGCACCACATACGATATGGCAGTCGAAGACCACGAGCCCGCCAAGTACACCTTCAACGTCAAAATCCGCACCACCATTGGCGATAAACGTAATCTCTTTTACTGGCGCCAGAGATATGTTCCGAACATGCTCGACTTTACCAGGGTGGTTTTCCCGGTCTTTTTCGGCGAGTTCCCACCCGAAATGTTCGAACCGGCCAAAAAGGCCGAGATCGACAAACTTGTCGACCAGTCACTTAAAAATGCTGCCGACAACCAGAGCAATCTCGATGAAATAATAAAACGCGTCGCGCAGAAAAACACACCTGAAGACATTCTCAAAGAGCTTGGTGCACTGCCACCCGGCAAATCTGCCGGTGACCTCAAAGATGCCGCCAAACCCAGACCGGTAGTTGCCAAAGTGCCGACCAAACCGTCTACTGCTGCCAAACCAAAAATCAGTGAAATCAATGAAGAGATAAAAAGCTATATTGACCCGATCGAGACCACGAATTACCCTGCCACCGGTAAAATAGTCGAAGACTACTGGAGCGTCATGCTGCGCGACGCTCCATGGGGCAATGTAATCGACAAGATCCCGCCTCTGACTACCGGCCTGAACGTGACCGGTCTGCAGGGTGACTTTTTTGAAGTCGAATATAATGGTAAAACAGGGTATTCACACATGAATTACGTCTGGATACCCGGGCACACTCCTTCGGGCATCGAACCGCCACGCCCGCCGGGCGCACCACCGCCGAAGTGACCCTTAACGGCTTATTATCGCGGCATCAGGGCTGAATTTTTTCCATCAGCACGATTGCCTGACATGCAATCGCCCTGCCCTGCCCCACTGCATCAAAGCCCTCGTTGGTTCCGGCCTTGATCGATATACAACCAGATTCGATCTGAAGCGCTTCAGACAGAACCGCCAGCATTGCCGGTCGATGCGGCGCAATCTTTGGGCGTTCACAATGTATCATGCAGTCCAGATTGCCGATTTTATAGCCCTTTTCACGGGTTATTTGCACTACTTTTCTCAGCAAAAGCAGAGAACTGATATTTTTGAAAGCCGGGTCGGTATCTGGAAAAAGGCCACCGATGTCGCCAAGTGCAAGAGCGCCAAGCATCGCATCCATGATCGCATGTATCAGAGCATCGGCATCTGAATGCCCTTTCAAGCCGAGATGGTAAGGAATCTTCACACCACCCAGCCAGAGTTCGCGGCCTTCGACAAGAGCATGAATGTCGTGCCCCTGACCAATTCTGAATGTATTCATCATGCCCCCCCGATAAATTCTTCGGCACGGCGTCTGGCCTCGATATCAACGTCGATAAGCTGCTCGATACTGGTTGCCGGGCAATTTGCAAAGGCGCCGATTGTCGACGCGATAATTTCCGGGATGCCGGTAAAACCAATCTTTTTCTGCATGAAAGCTTTAACGGCAACTTCATTGGCGGCATTCAAAACGCATGGCATGATGCCGCCGGCTTTTCCAGCCTCATAAGCAAGCTGCAGGCACGGAAAATCGTTAAACCGCGGAGCTGAAAAAGTCATGCTGGCAACCTTTACCAGGTCGAGTGCTGCAACTGGCGGCTGCCAGCGTTCAGGCCAGCTCAGAGCATATTGAATCGGCAGTTTCATGTCAGGCCACCCCAGCTGAGCAATAACCGACCCATCAGAAAATTCAACGAGACTGTGAATTATCGACTGGGGATGCACGGTAACCTCAATCTGATCGTAGTCGACGGCAAACAACCAGTGAGCTTCTATTACCTCCAGGCCTTTGTTCATCAACGTGGCAGAATCGATGGTGATCTTGCCGCCCATGTTCCAGTTCGGGTGCTTCAATGCCTGCTCAACCGTCACGCCGGCAAGCTTTTCGGCCGGCCATTCACGAAATGGCCCACCGGAAGCGGTGATCATGATTCGGCGCGGCGGAGTGTGTGCCGCTCCCTGCAGACATTGAAAAATGGCCGAATGTTCACTGTCGACCGGCACCAGCTTCAAACCGGCCCTGGCGACTGCCTGCATAACCAGACTGCCGCCCACCACCAGAGTCTCTTTGTTGGCAAGACAGATCTGGTGCCCAGCTGCTATTGCAGCCATAACCGGCTGCAGACCGGCAGAACCGACAATTGCAGCGACGGTGGTATCTGCACCGGGCTGCATGACCGCTTCGAGTATGGCGGAAGACCCGGCGCCGATCTTTATGTCAAGATCCTTCAGGGCAAGGCGAAGGTCATCGGCATGCTTTTCAGATGCAATCGCCACGAAACGCGGCTTGAACTCACGCGCCTGCTCGGCAAGCAGCTGCCAGTTATTGCCGCCGGTCAAAGAAATGACCTGCAGCTTTTCGGGGTTATTACTAACGACTTCGAGCGTGCTTTTACCGATAGAACCAGTTGAACCAAGCAGAGCGATATTTTTCATGGCAGTTAAAAGTGTTTCTTTACAGTATGTTCGATAAAGACATCGACGGGAAGCCCGTCAAGATTTTTGACGGCGCGCACAGCGCTTCTTTTGTCAGTAAAAAGACCAAACACTGACGGGCCGCTGCCGGACATCATCACAACCCCTTCGTCAGTGGCGCACAGGCGTTCTTTGATGCGCAGAACTTCAGGGTAGCGGTGCAGAGTGACAGACTCAAGGTCGTTAAATACAAGCTTCTTCAAACTATCCAGATTTCTGTCACGGTAAGCTTCAAGAATCTGATTGAAAGCCCGCTCTTTTGCATCGTTGTTGCCTGGCAGATAATTCTCGTAAGCCCATTTTGTCGAAACCGCCACTCCGGTTGGCACAGCGATAACAACCGTCAATGGTGGCCGGGGCGGTTCATGAAAAGCCAGTTTTTCGCCTCGACCTTCTGCCGCCGCAAGACCGCCATGAATGACAAAAGGAACATCAGAGCCTATGGTCGCGCCCATATGCATAAGATCTGCCACTGTCAGGCGCTTGTCAAAAAGACGGTTAAGGCCAATCAGAACTGCGGCCGCATCGGTACTGCCACCAGCAAGCCCGGCTGCAATCGGAATTTTCTTTTCAATATTGATTGAAATGGCAGGCTGAACGTTCATCTGGTCGAAAAAAACCGTTGCGGCACGATGCACCAGATTGCTGGAATCAAGTGGCACGCCTGGCCTGCTGCAGCTGACGCTGATACCGGGCTCAGCAGTCTCATTGAGCGTAATAATGTCGTGCAGAGAAATGGTCTGCATGATGCTGCCAAGCTCGTGAAAGCCGTCCGGGCGTTTGAATTTGACCCACAAACCAATGTTTATCTTTGCCGGAGCCTGCAATATCAGAGTTTTTTTCATGTTTCCACCGTCTGGTATTTAGAGTAGTGCTTCAAACATATCTAGATCTTCTGGAGTCGTTATTTTTCCGCTCATCTCAGAACCTTCAGCAAGGTAAATGCGGTAACCAAGCTCGCGCACGAGGCCGGCCTCATCGGTTCCGATCAGCCCCTTTGCAGCCGCATTTTCAAGCGCCTGGCGCAGAACCGCCGTTTTGAAAATCTGCGGGGTCTGTATGCGAAAAACTTCATTGCGGTTAATCTGCCCAACAATCTCGCCATCAACCACCCGCACCAGAGTATCGTGCGAAGGCATTGCACAGACCGCATTGCCAGATGCAAAGGCCTGGTTGAGCGCATTGCTGATGAGCGCCGGGGTTATGCCAGGGCGGGCAGCATCATGTACTGCGACCCAGCCATCAACAGCATCAGCAGCCTCGACGCCGGCCCGAACCGAGTCCTGGCGAAGGACGCCCCCGGGCACCACTTTGAAAGGCTTCTGAGGTTTAAAGCTTTGCAGCCTTTTCATGCCTTCTTCGAGCCACTCTTCTGGCAGAACCAGAACCAGTCCGGTCACTTCCGGGGTTTTGTCAAAGCACTCAAGGCTCCATTGTAAGACGGGCTTGCCCTTGAGCAGCAGAAACTGTTTAGGGGTGGTCGACTTCATGCGCTGCCCCATGCCACCGGCGACAACAACCGCCACGACACGTTTATTATCTGGCATCACCGGTCTCCTAATTTTTGCGAAAAAATATGATATCAGCCATTTCCTTCAGACAGGAAAAGGTCAGCGGAAGCTGGGCGACCAGCGCTACCGCCTCGGCGTGCACTCTGGCTGCATAGTCTCTGGCCCCATCGAGACCAAGCAGCGATGGGTAAGTCGACTTTTCGAGCAACGCGTCGCGGCCGGTGGTTTTGCCAAGGCTCTGAGCATCGCCCACCACGTCGAGAATATCGTCGACAATCTGAAACAGCAGACCAATTCTGCCTGAGTAAAGGTCAAGAATTTTGCAGTGGCTGTCGGCCAGGCCAGCAAGAATGGCACCCGTAAGAATCGGTGCCCTGATCAAGGCTCCGGTTTTCTGGCGATGAATGCTTTCGAGCACCGGCAATTCGGCTCTCTGCTTTTCCCAGGCGATGTCAAGCATCTGCCCGCCGACCATGCCGCCATGACCTGCAGCTTCGGCCGCCAGAGCAATGATTTTGACAATTTTTTCGGCAGTGACGCCACAACCAGCCAGTTCGGCCAACCAGCCAAAAGCCATGGTCAGCAGGCCATCACCGGCAAGAATTGCCGTCGCTTCGCCATAAACCTTATGGTTTGTGGGCCGACCGCGCCTGAAATCATCGTTATCCATTGACGGTAGGTCGTCGTGAATCAAAGAATAGGTATGAATGAGCTCGTAGGCACACCCGGCCCGCAGCGCTGCCTCTGAATGCAGTCCGGCCGCCTCGGCAACGAGCAGGCAGAGAACCGGCCTGATGCGTTTGCCACCGGCAAGCGCGCTGTAACGCATTGCCTCGTTCAGCTTCGCTGATACTTCAGGCATTGGCTGTGGCAACCATTTTTGCAGAGCATCATCGACCTGGCCCGCAAGCTTCTTGAGGGTCTGCGAAAAGTCAGAGGAAACTGTCAGACTGGCTTGGGTCATCTTCCGTCTTTTTCCGGGTCGAAAGGTGCTTCAGAGGGGTTTTCAATGGTGCCACGCAACTGCAGCATCACTTCTTCGGCAGCGTCGAGGGCCAGGCCACACTTTTTCGACAGGGCATTACCGGTCTGATAAAGCTTCAGGCCAAGTTCGAGGGGCGTGCCTTCCTGTTCGAGGGCTTCGACAATTATCTCCAGCTTCTGCATCGCAGCTTCGTAGCTGAGCTGGTCAATCTGCTGCTGATTCAATTTAAGAATTTCAGCCAGTTCCTGTTCGTTAATACGAGGCATTCGGTGCCCTCCTTAATCGTTCTTTTCAAGGTTTTCAACGCTGACACCGGCTCTGCCGTCAGCAAAATGAATGCGAAGTTTCTGACCTGCAGCCAGCAGGTTTACAGAATTCATTACCCTGCCCTCCTGATCGGTCACCATACTGTAACCACGATTCAGAAGTGTCATCGGGTTGAGCGAATCAAGCCTGGCCCGCAACAGGCCAGCCTTGTGGGTCTTTTTATCAAGCATGCGCCTGACCAGATTTTCAAGTTCGCGCGCCAGATTCATCACCGTATTACGCCGTTCGGCAATCAACAACGAAGGTTTCACGAGAAACCTGCAGCTGGCAGCCCGCTTGAATCTTTGCCGCTGCAGCTGCAGCATTCCGCGGATCGACCGCGCAAGACGCTTCTGCTGACGGGCAATAAAATCGATCAGCTCAGTCTTAACCGGCACAACCAGTTCACCGGCGACCGAAGGAGTCGCAGCCCGACGGTCAGCAACCAGGTCGGCAATTGTGGTATCGGTCTCATGGCCGACGGCCGAAACAATTGGCTTGGCAGAAGCGCTGATAGCGCGAGCCACCGGTTCTTCGTTGAAGGCCCAGAGGTCTTCAAGGCTGCCACCGCCACGGGCAATGATGATTACGTCAACGCGCGGGTCGTGGTTCAGCCTCTCGATGCCTGCGACAATTTCGGCGGCGGCCCCCTCCCCCTGCACCTTGGCCGGAACAAGGAAAAGTGGCATATTCGGAAAGCGGCGTCGGATAACCCGAAAAATATCCTGTACCACCGCGCCACGTGGTGAGGTTACAATACCGACACCCCTGGGCAGAAAAGGCAGCGCCAGCTTTCTATCAGGTTCGAAAAGCCCTTCGGCCTGCAGCTTCTTTTTCAGTTTTTCATAGGCCTCATACAGGGCACCGATACCCGCCGGTCTCAGGTCCTGGACTGTGATCTGATACTCGCCACGGGGTGGGTAAACCGACAGGGCACCATACACCATGACGAAATCGCCATTCTTGAAGTCGGTGGCGATTTTTCGTCGATTCCCGGCCCAGAGGGCTGCCTTGATGACTGCCTGATCATCTTTGAGGGTAAAATAACAATGGCCGGAAGCCGCCTTGACCAGATTCGAAATCTCGCCCTGAATCCAGACGCCGGAAAGCAGTCGATCATTTTCGATAAGGTTTTTCAGGTGCTTTGTCAGATCGTTAACACTCAGCACCTTTGCCGGAAAAGGAACTTCTGGCTTAAAAAGATTCATTATCTGCCGGCAACAGCCTTCTCAGTTCTGGCCACCTGTTTTTGCATTTCCTGCAGCTCTTTGATGAAGCCGGCGAAATTGCGATCAACGAAGCTGGTAGAGAAAGTGCCTGAACGGAATTCACCATGCTGCAGAACATAGAGATGGAATGGAATCGTGGTTTCGATCCCTTTTATTTCATATTCACGCAGGGCGGCGATCATTCTGTCCATGGCTTCTTCGCGGGTGCGGCCCCAGACAATCAGCTTGGCAACCATTGAATCATAGTTCGAGCTGATCAGGTAACCCTGGTAAGCGGCAGAATCAACCCTGACCCACGGGCCGCCCGGAACCAGGTATTTTTCGATTTTTCCGGGGCATGGAATGAAGTTCATTGCCGGATCTTCGGCGTTAACTCGGCATTCAATTGCCCAGCCATCGGGCTCGACAAGTTCGCCCTCGATTGGCAGTGGTTCACCGGCCGCCACTTTCAGCTGCAGCTCTACCAGGTCGAAATTGCAGACCATTTCGGTAACCGGGTGCTCGACCTGCAGGCGGGTGTTCATTTCCATGAAAAAGAAGTTGCCATCGCTGTCGAGAAGGAATTCGATGGTGCCGGCGTTATGATAATTGATGGCCTTTGCCGCTTTTACAGCGGTTTCGGCCATGCGTCGGCGCAGTTCGGGTGTTACCGCCGGTGACGGCGATTCTTCAATAAGCTTCTGATGACGGCGTTGAATAGAGCATTCGCGTTCGCCAAGGGCAACCACTTTGCCGTGCTGATCAGCAATAATCTGCACTTCGACATGGCGTGGATTGCGCATGTATTTTTCAACATAAACACGCTTATCGCCAAAAGAGGCTTCAGCTTCGCCCTGAGCCATCTTGAAAAGGCCGACAAAGTCTTCTTCTTTTTCGACCAGGCGCATACCTTTGCCGCCGCCGCCTGAAGTCGCCTTTACCAGCACAGGGAAACCGATGTTTCTGGCGATATTCAGAGCTTCGTCAACGCTTTCAACGCTGCCCTGCGAACCGGGCATAACCGGAACGCCAGACCTGATCATCAGGTCACGGGCAACCGACTTCTGCCCCATTCTTTCGATGGCGCGGTGATCTGGCCCGATAAAGACAAAACCGCATTTGTCGACAATCTCGGCAAAGCTGGGATTTTCAGAGAGAAAACCATAGCCGGGATGAATGGCTTCACAATTGGTGGCATGAGCCACAGAGAGAATATTTGGAATATTCAGATAAGAAAGGTCAGGGCGGGCCGGGCCAATGCAGTAGGCCTCGTCAGCCATCTTTACATGCAGAGCATTCTGGTCTGCTTCTGAATAGATAGCCACGGTGGCGATTCCCATTCTTTTGCAGGTTCTGATAATGCGAACGGCGATTTCGCCACGATTAGCGATCAGAATTTTTGAAAACATCAGGTATTTTTTCTCCTGTTTAAATGACTGAAATACAGGTCAATCAATGTTCACAAGAAACAGCAGGCGACCGTAGTCGACAACGGCACCATCTTCGACTTCAACTTTATGAATGACGCCATCAAGAGAGCATTTGATACGATCCTGAAAGCTGATGCCCTTTACCAGGCCGAGGGTTTCACCCTTTTTAATTCTGTCGCCGGCTTTGAGTTTTCGATCAGAGAAGGTAAAGGTGCCAACCTTGTCAGAACGTATCTCAACCTGGGTGTTGGCTGGAGTTTCATTGTCTTCAACCCCGGCAAGCTGTGCGAGAACGTCTCCGGGGATCATTTCGGCTGCAGAGGTCTGTTCAAGGGTCAAACGGACCCTGTTTTTTTTACCAAGCTCGAGTTCGAGAGTTGAAAAGCCATTCTCGGACATGGCCTGATAGAGCTTTTTGATCTGATTTGCTTCCATGTGTGGCGGGTTCCTGTTCTATCGATTTTTCAGGCATGCAAATGCTACCACAGCCTGCCGGCACTTTCAATACCTGGCTGCCCATCATGCCGCAAAACCCGTCAGTGTACGGCGCTTGACATTATCGGGGGGTGGAGATATTATGCCTCTTGGATTTTAGAAATCTACGTTCGCAAACAAATTGAGGAGTTAGAAATGTTTAAAAAGCTGATGCTTGTAGCCGCCCTGTTGTTCGCCTTTGCCGGTTCAGCAGTATTTGCTGCCGACCTGATGCCGCTCATTCCCCAGGAAGCCGACTTTGTTTTTCAGGTTAACGTCGCCAAGTTCCTGGCCACCCCTGAAGTAAAAAAAGCTCTTGAAGAAAACCTGCAGAAAAACCCCGACCAGAAAAAAGCCTATGACGAATTCATGGCCAAAACCGGTTTCAACCCAATGGAAGGCCTCAGCCAGTTCGTAGTTTTCACCTCTGGCAAAGTTGACCCGACCAACCCCTCTCAGATGGCCGGCGCCATCATCGAAGGCAAATTCGACCCCGCCAAGATTACCGAAGCCATCAAAGCTGACAAAGACGCCGCCAAAGACGTTGAAATCACCAAAATCGACGGTTTCGATGCTATCGTTCCGAAGAACAAAAAAGACGGTTTCGGTATTTTCCTTGATGCCGCAACTGCTGTAGTCGGCGCCGAACCTGGTGTTAACGCCGTTAAAGCCGTTAAAATGGGCAAAGGCAAAGCCGTAACTGAAAGAAAAGATTTCTATGCAATCCTGCAGAAACTTGACGCTCAGGCTACTATCAGCGGCGCCGGCATGATTCCGACCGAACTGAAAGAAAAAGTAAAACAGAATCCGCAGGCTGCTCCTCTCGCAGCTCTCAACTATTTCTTTTTCGGTTTCACCCATGGCGAAAACATCATTTTCAATTTCAACGGCGAAGTTGACAAAAAAGAAAATGTTGAAAACGTCATGACCGCCCTCAACGGTTTCCTGGCCATGCTCAAGATGTTCGCTGCCCAGGCTCCCGAAGCTGCCGAAATCATGAACATGATCAAACTGGCCGCCAATGAAACCACCGTTCAGATCAGCCTCAATGTTCCGAAAGCCAAGCTTGAAGAAATCAAAGCCAAAATGGAACAGAGAGTAAAAGAAATGAAGGAAAAGGGTGGCGTCGAAGTTGAAGAATCAACTGACGAAGAAACCCCGGCCCCAGGCACTGAAAACAAAGAAGAAAGCAAAGACGAAGCTTCTGAAGAAGAAGACACCGAACGCGAATAAGCTTTAAGCTCAACCAAAAGGCTGCTCTTCGGAGCAGCCTTTTTTATTTGGTAATTTTCTCAATATGCCGATAGGTAAAGTGCATGCTCAAAAAATATTTGAGAAAATTTCTGTTTATCGGCTTTTTAATGGCTGCCGCAAACCTGCAGGGGCAGCCGTTCGATACCATTATCCCCGAACCCGACAGCCCGGATACGCTGACAAGAGAACTGCGAAATCTGCAGGCGGTTGAACGCGATCTGGCAATTGAAAAGCTTACCCGCGAACCAACCCGCCTTGAAGCCTATCTTGAACTGGCAGACCTGCGTCTTTCACAGGGCAAGCTTGAGGAAGCCAGACGTTTTTATGAAATGGCTCTTGAAATGTCACCAAAAAATCTGCGGGCCACCCAGGGTCTGGTAATGGTGCACTATCATCTGGGCGAATTCAATCAGGCAAGAGACAAGATCGAAACGATTCACCAGTATCATCCCCTCTCCGACTACAACCGCTCACAGCTCGAAAACTATCGCCGCAAACTCAGTAACGAAGGCTCTCTTGGGCTCAGCATAAGAGAAAACGATCAAAATCTGCTCGAAATTGTCTCTTCGATCGATGGCTTTTTTCCATCAGCAGAATATCGTAAACTCAGCGGCAGATACCGTTTTGAGAACTGGTCACATGAAAATAACGGCGTTTCAGTATCGAGCCAGGTTTATTCCGGCACTCTGCACTATGAAGCAGATGAACAGACAAGTTTTGCAGTTACACTGGCTCCCGAAATATTTCCAGGTGGTGACAGTGTCGGCGGCTATTCAGTTCAGGGCATTTCGGGAACAGAAAACCTTAAGCTTGGTCTGAGAACCGGAAAAAGCGCTTACAAAGACAACATTTTCACGGTGCAGAACCGGTATAACGAAAAATCTACCGGCGTAAGCTTCTATGGCGACCTGCACCAACGCACCCGGGCAGTGCAGACTGTAACTTTCGGCGATATCTCTGATGGCAATTCACGCCGCCGTTATGACAGCGAGCTGATTCATGCGGTGTTTTATCGCAATGCCCCGTTTCTGACAGCCACGCTCAGAGCCTTCCAGGCCAGCTTTGAAAAACAGACAGACCGCAACGGCAGCCTCCTCAATTATTGGGCCCCATCTGATCACAAAGGCGGCGAACTGGCCCTGTCATGGGAACGGTCGGTCGGCTCGCAGTGGTGGTGGGGAGTTGACAGCAGTTACATCGTCAGCAGCTACCGTTTCGGCAACACCGAAACATTTAGCGAAAACGGGGTTGGTGCCACTGTATTTCTGTCATACCGTTTTTCAACCGGCAGTCTCTTTGCGTCTCTCGGCGACCGTTTGCACGACTACTACCGCGAACGCCGGCTCGAACTGGCCGGCACCGTCTCTTTCTAAGCTCAGTAAATCACCCACTGAACAAGAAAACTGATAACGTAGCCTGAAATAAAGCCATCGGCAAAAGCCCAGCCGGCCCCTTTCAAAATACCTGCGGGTGTAAAGTTGAACCCTTCGTAAATATAGGCAATCAGCATCAGCCATGGGCTGGGCTCGCCGCTGGTCAGCTCTGTCAGAGTCCAGACTACCAGGGCGAATGACCAGATCATTCCGACGATAATGCCGATTTCGAATGGGGTCATGCCTTTTCCTCGAAAATGATCGAAGCATAACCGACACCCCGGTCATGGCGCATGATATCCATGCTGGTGGCATATTTCAACAGCGAAGCATTGATGTTCTGCCCGATCTGAGCAAGGATAATCAGTAGTGCCGTAATTGGCATCAGGCCACAAACCGAGCGGTCTTCTTCAACAATCAGCCGATAGAACCCTTCGGTGTCAAGGGCAAGAATGCGGTCGACCACTTCACGATCCAGCCGATAGGCCTCTTCGCGCGGAGTATCATGCGAAAAATCTGAGCTGGCGATTAACATGATATGCTGCTCTTTTTCGGCCAGAAGCATTGCCGCTATCCCGGAGGCGAGCTTTTCAATCACCTGAAACGTTGAATAGTGCAAAGCGATGGGCAATATTCTTGGTCTGTTGGTCGTGAAATACTGAATAAAAGGCAACTGCACTTCAATTGAGTGTTCCATGGCGTGTGCATCGTTATCGGCCTTGAGTGTTTTGACGGCAGACAGCATGCGGTCACGCAGAGCCACATCGACTTCGAGTGTTCCGAGTGGCGTTTTCCAGGCTGAGGCGGCGCTGACAGAGAATTCAGCTCCATAATACGTATGTTTCGGGCCAAGAAGAATTATGGTCTGCGGTAAGGGGTTCTCGCGGGAAAGTCGTTCAAAAGCGTGCGAAGCAACCGGACCGCTGAACATGTAACCGGCGTGGGGCGCAATGAAACCCGCAAGGCGGCCCTGCACAGGTGCTGGCGATGCTGTTGCACCAAGTTTATGCCTGAAACAGTCATCGATCTGGCCTTTGAGCAGGTCGGCATCTGCCTCATAAAACCGGCCCGCTACCGCTGGTTCACGAATCATAAGTTCCTCCTGCGCAACCTTTTCGTTTAATTATACCTCACTTTGGCATGTAACGCTTCAGCTAAAGGCAAAGTTCGAAATTGCAGGGAATCTGGTTGAAGAGCGGGGGTTTATCAAGTAAGATATAGGTATGAACTTGCAATACAATAAATTATACGCAAGGCTGGCACTGCTGGTGCTGGTTTTTTTCTATTTGCCACAATTATCTGCGGCACCCCGGGTAAAAATCGGGATCGATGTGCTGGCAAGAGAGCATCCTGATATGGTAAGAGGGAAAAAGCTGGCGATCTTCACGGCAAAAACCGCAGTCGACATGTCGCTGAGCCACAGCATCGACCGACTGGCGAAAGCCGCTTCTGTAAAGGCAATTCTGACCGGCGACAGCTATTTTCGTGAGACGATGCCTGGCGAAAGCCCTGAAGTAAAATATGACGCCCTCACCAACGCCAGAGTTTACGAAATTTCTGACCCGCTGCAGCGCCCCCCGGTTTCGACTATTCAGGGCCTTGACCTTCTGATAATCGACTTTCAGGATATCGGCCTGCGCTATTTCAAATACGTCACCCTCATGGCACAGCTGCTCGACCTGGCCAGGGAAGCCGGCGTGCCGGTTCTGGTGCTCGACCGCCCCAACCCGATCAACGCGACCATGGTCAGCGGCCCGGTGCTCGAAGTCGCGCTTCGCAGCCGTTTTGGTGTGTATCCGGTTCCGCTCATCTATGGTCTGACCGTTGGCGAGCTCGCCCTTTATTTCAACAAAGTTTTCGGTCTGGGTGCAAATCTTACCGTCATCGGCATGGAAGGATACTCGCGCGGCATGACGTTTAAAGACACCGGTCTGCACTGGGTGCCACCCTCTGACCATATTCCCGAGCCAGACTCGCCACTGTTTTACGCAGTAACCGGTTTTCTCGGCGAAATGGGCGTTTTTTCAACCGGAGTTGGCACGAATCGGCCATTTCATTACATTCTCGCCCCCTGGATCGACGGCGAGCTCCTTTCGCAAAAACTCGAAAGGCATAAACTGGCCGGCGTCAGGTTCATACCGGCCTCTGAAAAGCCATATTACGGCCTTTTTGCCCAGAAAAAAACCACAGGCATCGAAATCGTGGTAACCGACCGGCTGACCTTCGACCCCTTCCTGGCCGGCATGGCGATTCTTCGCGCCCTCAATGAGCTGTATCCTGACCGAATTCCATTGAGCAATGCCGCTGCAGCAGAGGCGCTTGACACTCTTCTTGGCAGCAGCAAAGTCAGACGCGGCATTCTTGGCGGCCAGACTCTGATGCAGATTCATGCGGGCCTGCAGAGCGAGCTGAACGATTATCTGAAAAAGAGGCGGGAGTTTCTCATCTACCCGGAATAATATGACCTGTTTCCGTTCGGGCATGTCAATGGTCGAAATCATGATCGGGGTCGTTCTCCTGGCTCTGATAATAGTGCCGTCGCTGAACGTCATTGTCAGTCAGACCCAGACGGTTACGGCAACCCGCGACCATTCATCGGCGGCTTTCGTGGCCCAGAAAGTTCAGGAAATCTGCCGGTCGTTTAAGTTCGACATGCTTGACGCCGATCAATACTCAGATGAAGCCAAAAAGAAAAAAACCTTTGAGTGGAAAATCAAAAACGATGATGAATACCGCAAGCACCCGATCAACGGCATAGACTATCTGATTGTTCCCGAAGAAACGGCCATTGACCCGGTGCTTACCGATGCCGCCGGGCCCGGCTCGATTCCGAATGTTTACGTGTTCAAATTCACGATAGCCTATGAAGGCAAAGACAAGCGCAATCACCGGCTCAGCGTTTCAACCGCCATCTCACAAAGGGAATAAGATGTTGCGAAGCATGCGAAAAGGCACAACTGTGATCGAACTGATGGTGGGAATGATCATTCTCACCCTTATTCTGACCGCACTTTGGCGCGTGTATTCGAGCAGTCAGCGGAGCGCAAAAGAAATTCTCGCCAATCATACGATCAACGACGAGCTTGACCGCACTCTTCTGAAGATCACCGATGACCTGCGCGAATCAAATTACATCTTTGACAACCTGCCGCCAGCAGTAGACCCGACTGCTGTCGCCGGCCTGAAAACAGAAGATAGCAGCAATCAGCTGAAATTCACCAAAGTTCTTTATGATTTCGAAAAAGACCCAATGGACCTGCCGGCAGGTCAGGTAAATTATGTTCAGCATGAAATAAGATACTTTGTCGAGAAGGAAGACGAAAGCAAGGCTGACAGTCTCTGGGTTCTAAACCGTGAGATGATGCCGTATGACAACCAGAAGAAGCCGGTCAACTCAGAAATGACGGTTTTTCAGGTATTGAACGGCATTAAAGAGTGCGTATTCTACCGGGTAAAAGATCCTGACGCGTCAAGATCAGGCAATATCTACGTCAGACTAAAGCTGGCGAGAAACCAGGATGGCCCTGATGCCGGCAAATACGCCAATGAAATAGTTATTTCAGTAAAAGAGAGGGGGGCGAGCCCGGAATGAACATTTTTTCTGCCTCACGCAAAGGTTCGGCAATCATTACCGCCATCGGTATGGGTATTGTTCTTCTCTTCATCATTGCAGCAGTTCACACGTTCTCGTCATACCGCATGCAGACCACAATCCAGGAAAGCCGGAGGGTGAAAGCACTTGCTCTGGCAGAGGCCGGGCTCGAACTGGCAATTGGTGAACTTTTCAGAAATGCGAGCTTTCTGACTCACGAACTTTCGAAAGATCTCAAATGGCAGGGAACAAAAACGCGAAAAAGCTATCTGCAGGATGTATCGGCCCATGGCCTGAAAATCGATCAGACAAATTCCGGAACCTACACCGGCAGCCTCGGTGACGGAAAATTTCGCGTAAGAGTCGGGCGCATTCCTTACAAAGATGACGACAAAACCAAAACAATAGATGAAAGTCTCAGTTACATAAAAATCGAATCACAGGGCATCTACGAAACCACGGTCAGAAAAGTTGAAGCAGTCATCAACCGCAGATTCCCGGCCCGGGAATTTCTGATGTATGACGGCGGCTTTCTCTCGCTGGTATTCGGCGAACCCAATAACAATAACAGAAATATTTTTTCAACCGGTCATCTTTATGGCCACGAAGGCGTCGAAATCGGGCGCATAATGATGTCGAGTCACAGCCCGGTCGGGCACGGCACCATCCAGGAACTCCAGGACATGAATGCCATCATCAGTGGCGGCGGCGGCATATTTATTTACAGCCCGCTGAAAGCTAATTTTCGCGAGAAACGCGGCGCCCCTGAAAAAAATATCGTGATCCCTACGAACACTGTTTTTCCGACAAACGGCACCTATGACAACCCCGCTGAAAAGAAGTTCGGTGCGTATCCAAATGAGCTGAAGAAGGCAACTCCCGCCTTAGGTGAAGATCTGAAGCCCTGGATCAAAGACAAACATGCGGGTATCTCATTACCACCACAGGCGCCAAAATTCAATGACTACAAAGCTGAGGCGAAAACTTCGAAGGGGCTTTTTATTGCCGCAAATGACAGCAGCAGTCTCAGCGTCAAATATCGCATGCCCTCTGGCTGGACCAAAGACGGAGCTAACCACGTCAAGGCCGCCTACCTTGATTTCGGCAGCAACATGCGCGAAAGCAAGGTAAATGTGCCGGAAAACGGTATTATATATTGCGAAAAAGACATTGTGATCAAGGGTAATCCGCCCAAAAACGTCAGCATTGTCAGCGATGGCAACATCTTTGTGGCGGGCGATTTTAACCAGAGGGGCGATCGCAATACGGTCGACGGTTATTACGGGTTTCCGCAGGATTATGATTCAGGCAAAAGTGCACTGACAGCTCCAGATTATTCTGATACGGTTAAACAGCTCTTTCGCGACGACGTTAATGATGCGGCATTTAAGAACCATGTTGCAGCCACTGTCATTGCCAGAGAGCGCATTGTCTATGACTATCGCAGCCCGGTCGACTGTTTTGAAAACGAGCTTTTTCCTTACATGAAGTATAAGCTCGCCGAGAAAATTGCCGATGAAGGTGTCGCAAAAACCAACTGCCTCGACCGCAATCATGGCGGAACAATAGAAGCAAAAAGCACGGTTGAAGATTTCGAGGCTGATCTCGACAGCTTTTTTACCGAATTCCCGATTAACAGCAGTGCGCAAAATGAACTGAAAGATAAATTAAAAACTGCATACGAAGACAACGAAGGCAAGTTTAACTTCAAGAAATTTGATGAGGCCAGTCTCGAAGTCTGGAAAGCCTACGCCGGGAACTATGAAAGCGGCACGGCAGGAGAGCGAGGCGCGCTGAGCACCGATGCCGGCAGCCCGAATTACGGTGTCTACAAACTGCTGCATGACCTGCGCAAGAAAATGGGCGTCAGCGACCCGAACAGTAACGTTACACCAAATGCTGTCACAGACAGCCCTGGTGACTACCTCTATTACCCCGAAATGACCTGTAATGGCATGTTCATTTCGTGCGGCAAACGTAACACCACTTTTTACGCCGGGCCAGACTACAATAAGCTTTATAACAAGATCGGCCTGGGAAATGACCCCAGTATCGGACTGCTTCACTCGCTTACGACCCATTTTGTTCACCGGGTTTTCGGTTCAGAAATGAACCTGCGCCTCTATGATGTTCATCGCGTGGAAGTTTCTTACAAGCCACCCACCCGCCGCAAAATCTACGATGAAATGCTCCCGAAAATGGGCCTGGCAGACAGTAAATTTGAACTCGCCGGTTTTGTCGTCATTTCATGGAAAGACACCATGGGTGACCCGGAAGAATTCAAATCATTCTGAACAGGCTTGAACAGGCCTTCCTGTTGTGTTACAATCAGTGACCGGAGAAGTCATGGAAGATAGATGCCCCCTTTGCATGAAAATGAAAGAATTCAGGATACCTGAAGTCAGTTACCTGAAATTTCAGAACAGCGAAAGACTTGTCTGTGAACAGTGCGCTGATGAGATTCGCGGTCAGATGCGCCCTACCTGGCAGGTAATCGCCAACCGGGTTTTTCCGAGAAGTATGCGAAACGCTTAAGAAAGGCAGAATAATGGCACTCAGCAGATTCAGCGGCAAGGAAATCGAGGATTTCTGTTCGTTTTTGTCGCGAGAATACGGCCTGAGTTTTCCGCCGGCCCGTTACTCTTTTGTCGAGAATCGCATAGAGCCGTTGATGGCTGACTTCAGCTGCCGCACCCTGTCTGATATCATTCTCAGAGCCAGACGCGATCTTAAGCTGCGCATGGATCTCCTAAACAATCTGACAACCAACGAAACCTGGTTTTTCAGGCACCCCGAGCATTTCACCATTCTGCGCCGCAATGTTCTGCCCGAACTGCTCGCGCGCAAGAAAAAGACCGGCGACAACCGCATCAGCATCTGGTCGGCAGGTTGTTCGGTCGGTGCCGAACTGTTTTCGATTCTGTTCACCCTGCTTGACGTTCTGCCTGATTCAGAAAAATTCAATCTGCAGCTGATCGGCAGTGATATCTCTTCAGAAGTGGTCAAATCGGCCCGGCAATGTGTCTTCAACAGCCACCAGATGCGATTGATCGACCCGAAAACCATGACCAGATTTTTTACGGTTGCCGGGCACGATCGCTGGGAAGTCAAGCCTGAATACGCAAAGCTTGTCGAATTTGAAGTTCTAAATCTTCTCAACAGCTGGCCGGCCCGCAGCTATGATATCATTTTCTGCCGCAACACCATGATCTACTTTGACAGCGACAACAAGCAGCGGCTGACTGAAAGATTTTTCGACGCCCTGCACGCTGACGGCTATTTTTTCACAAGCGCCAACGAAACGATTCACGTCGAGAACCTTGCCGGCATCCGCAAGGTCTTTCTCGAAAACGAGATCATCTACCAGAAATCAGGCGGGCGGCGCGAATTCTGCATTTTTAACTTTGTCACCCCTGCCGACCTTCTCAGGGCATTGAACATTCTTAAAAACAACGGTTTCGATTATCAGCTCGAAAAAATACAATCAGAAAATCAGCTCGAACCGACCCGCTCGATATGCGTCAACCGCTGTGACATGCGCAATATCGAAGAACTTTTCAGCCTGAGTTCGATAAAAATTTTGAACATCGAAAACCTGAGCCGGTAATTTTTCATTCATTCCGGCGCAGCCTGTTGCCGATTAATTAGGTGTGCAACAGCCCGAAATAGTCAATAACCATATCCGCATTCGCGTAACCGTTCTTCTGAAGCGGGAAGACGGCCGAATCTGCTTTGTGCGCCACAACAAGAATGGCAGGCGCTACTGGCTGCTGCCCGGCGGCGGCCAGGATCCGCTCGAGTCAGCAGAGACAGCGGCAGCCCGCGAGCTTGACGAAGAGCTGCGAATCAGGGCGGCCGGGTTCCGACTGCTGTTTGTGCGCGAATCGATGAATGCCGACAATGGCCGCCACATTCAGTTTCTTGTGTTTGAAGGTCTTGAACCAGATTTCTCAACACTGGCGACCGGTATCGATGAGCGTGTCGAAGGTTTTGATTTTTTCGATGCTGATGAAATTGCAGATAAAGAAATATTCCCGGCGATGAAAGAAGACATAATCAGATTCGCCAGAGGTCAGAGCCCAGAATTGTTCAAGACCCTGGAATGGATTCCATGACTGACGGAGGCTGGCAATGGTAGAAAAAAAATACGAACAGGTGATCAAGGATTGCAAAAAGCGCATCGCAGCTAATCCACGCGACTTCTTTGCCTATTACCAGCTGGCCCGCGCCCTGGAAATGTCTGGCGAAACCGATCGCGCCATCAATGTTTTCAAAGATGCGATCACCATCAACCCAAAAGATGCTTACGCACACAACTTTATCGGTCTCGCCTACCGCAACAAGGGTATGCTCAACGAAGCGATCACCGAGTTCAAAAAGGCGATCATGTTCAACACGAGCTACGCCTTTCCTTATGCCAATCTTGGGGTTATTTACAAACTCAAGGGCATGTATGATGAGGCAATCATACGCTTCAAAAAAGCGATTTCGCTGAAACCTGACTTTGCTTTCGCACATCTGCAATTGGGGCTGATTTACAAGCTCAAGAAGCTCTACGATGAATCGATCGTGCGCCTCAAAAATGCGATAGATCTCAACCGCGACTACGCCTATGCCCATTTCTCGCTCGGCGCCGTGTATCTTGAAATCGGCAAGCCGCGCAAGGCGGTGGTTGAATTTAAAAAGGCGGTTCTGCTGAACCCGCAGGATGCCTACGCCCTCTGCCAGCTTGGCCGCAGCTTTGTCGCCATGGAAAGCTATGAAGAAGCGATAAAACATCTGCGCGAATCGATCAAGATCAACCCTGACAACGCCTTTGCCTTTCTCAATCTTGGCATGGCCCACTTTTTCGGGCAGAATTACGACGATGCGGTCGAGTCTTTCAAGCGTGTGCTTGCCATCAATCCGATGCTGACTGAAGCCAACGTCTACCTTGGCCAGGCCTTTCAGAAACAGGGCATGGACGACGCCGCCCTCGCTGAATTCAAAAAAGCACTGAAGAATGACCCGAAATACCCGAGACTGCGCCTGTATATAGGTATGGTTCTGCGCAAAAAGGGCGAAATTCAGAAGGCGGTCGAGCAGTTCAGACTTGAGAACAATCTCAACCCGAACGATGCCGAACTGCATTTCAACCTTGGCCTTGCCTACAAAGACCGTGGCATGCTCGACGAAGCTACCGGCGAACTCAAGCGCAGCCTTTTCCTCGACCAGCGCCTCAGCCGCGCTCACGACGTTCTCGGCGAAATTTACGACGTAAAGGGCAACTGCGAGCAGGCAGTCTACCACTGGCGCAAGGCCAGCGAGCTGCGCAAAAAGCCGGGTGCGACCGCAGAAACTTCGCAGGC
>DAOQWI010000027.1:0-24624 GCA_035342015.1 Candidatus Ozemibacteraceae bacterium
GAAACAAAAGCGGCGCTGAACCAAAATTTTGCTCAGAACCAGAACCAGCAGCCAGGCCGCAAGCAGTGCTGGTGTCGATATGCTTATCGGGCGTGAAATGTGCCCTTTTTTTTCAGCACTCATCCAGCAGCTCCCAGCTGTCTGCGTCATGCTGACTCAGAGCAAAATTTTGGTTCAGCGCCGCTTTTGTTTCATTGCAGACAAGAATTCTGCTTTCAGTGTTTACCGTGCGTGCTTCAAGATGCGCTGCCTGTTCTGTAACCCTGCCGATTATGGTAAAGTCCTTGCGCCCGGTAAAGCTGCCGATGCTGCCTGAAATGGCAATGCCGGTTGCAATGCCAATCCCGTTTTCAAGGGCAAAAAGCCCCTGCCGCTCCCGCTCACTGTTGAGTTCTCTAAGTTTGGCGCGCATTGCTATGGCGGTCTGGCAGGCGCGGCAGGCGGTATTTGCCTGGCCGGGCATATCGTAAAATACAATCTGAATTGCATCACCGATATATTTGTCGATAACTCCGTTATGACGGCTGATCGCTTCTTCCATGGCGGTAAAATAGGTGTTGAGCAGTTCAACAACCTCAGATGGCGCAAATTTTTCGCTCAACGAGGTAAAACCTCTGATGTCAGAAGCTGCGACGCTGACGATCTGCTTTTCTGTTTTCGTAGCAGTTTCATCAGCCCGATTTTCAACCTTTTCAAGCAGTCGGGCCGAAACCAGACGCTTGATCATTTCTCTCTGCTTCAGAGCAGCCGACATTTTGTTGAAGGCCGAGGTTATCTGACTGAACTCATCGCCCGAAAATCTGGCAATCTGAACGCCATATTCTTCGTGACTGAGTCTTTTAACGCCTTCCGAAAATATGCCGACCGGCTTGACGATAAATTCAGCAAACAGCAGCGACAGAACCATTACCAGCAGAATGCCATAACCCGCCATGGCCGGAAAAACCATGCCAAGTATCAGCTGGCCGATACCCCGGCCACGACTTCTACCGATAGCTGCGAACAGTGCCGCCTTTTGCGGTCGATGGCTCCAGGCCCAGGTTTTTACGCCACTTTCCGAATGAAAAATGCGACTGCCGGTATCTCGGCTCTCAAGGGCCCGGTTGAAAATTTCAAGCATCTCGTCATCGGTCAGGTTGTGCCCCGGCCAGGCATGCATATTGAGGCCATTTTGCCGGCGCAGTCTGGCGGCCAGTTCAATGTCGCAATAACTGTCGTTTTCAGAAAAACGCGTTTTCCATTCTTTCGAAAACTCACCCAGGTAGGCGTGGCTGCGGAAGTCGCCATCATTTAATCTCGGGTAAGCGAAGATATAGCCAAGCTCAGGCAATTTTGCAAGTATCACAGCAGCCCTGCTGGTTTCAAGGGTGTGCGAAATATCACGTTGCGCGGTTGTTTCATGTGGCAGTGAAGCTTCTTCGCGTTCCGGGGTTATATAATCTTCAAAGACCCCCAGGGTCAGAGTGTTTGCCACGACATTGCCCTGCTGCTTCAACAGACCGAGGCTGCCGAGATACTTGGGCATAACGGCATTCAGAAGCTTGTTCGAATCCCGTTCAAGCGGGAACAAAATGTTGTTGAAATGAAGAATCATACCGTCCTGAGCAATCCAGCTGTGGTTGTCGGTCAGCGCGCGCAGCCAGGCAAGGTCGTCGTCAGCGCGCGGCAAAATCACTGCCGGGTTCAGAGCCTTGCCCTGGTATTCTTCGAGCCGGCGCTTGATTTCGAGCATTGTCAGCTGCTGGTGCATGTCGTTTTCATTGTCATACATCACGAATCTGTTGATAAAATCCTGGGTTTTCTTCAATACATGGTTTTCAATGATGCGGTCTGAGCCCTGCAGACTGAAAACTGCCAGAAGCCCTGTGCCGGAGGCCGGAATAAAAATTATCAGCGCGAGAAGCAGCAGCAGTTTTCTTCTGATTGCCAGGCGCAGATTCAGACCAAAAAGCCAGTAATGAACTGCCGCCATCAAATAGCCAAGAAAAAGCAGCCCGGCCGCAAGCCTGAAAATCAGCTGCCCTTTTCGCATTTCGAGCACTTCTACCGGCGGCCTGGCCCGCAGGCAAAGATTGAAGTTGTCTGAGACCCGGGTGGCGTTTTCCCCGTGGTATCTTTTGAAAAAACTGATATGGTTGAGAAATTCGGTTGGCGGCTGATCGTAATAGGCCAGGCTTTCATCAGTTTCAAGAAAGCCGGTTTTTTGCCCTGGTAAGTCTGCAAATACCACATCGAATTGCTTTGAGGCTTCTTTCAGCGTGTTGTTCAGAATGTCCAGCGGCCTGATCGAAGACTGTAGAGCCCCGATGATATATGAACCGTGAATATTTCTTCTGCTGATGCAGTTGTAGGCATAATAATACATCGACTGCCGGCCGAAATAGTCGGTGAACATCTCTTTAACCGTGTCATGTGGCAGAACATAATCACTGAAACGGTTCAGATACTTGAATTCAAGTGCAGAGCCACTTTCGTAGCCAAAATTGATCATCTGTCTGGTAAGTGCGCTGATAGAAAGTTTTGTCCAGCTCTGCTGATAATAATGTTCGTAAAGCCTGCTGCTGACCGCAACCAGTCGATAAGCCATCGCTGCCGAAAGCTTGTCAGGTTCGGGGCACTGCTGGTGCAGTTTGTCGGCAAACCAGTAGAAAATATCGGCGAAGGAAGGGCTGGTAACCGTTATGAACAGCGGCTCAAGCCGTCTGGCCCGCATTGCTGACAAAAACCTGGTTGGCAGGCGGGTATCGAAGATGTCGCGGCCAAAATCAGGCTCGGGAAGCATGCGGACAATTTCAGGAGTAACTTCAGGCAGCAGTTCGCCGTGTATTTTTCTGATCGTTTCTTTAACATAATTGTCAGGCCGCATCAAACCCTTTATTCTTTCTGCTTCCTGCAGCATTTTTTCGCGCAACAGGGCCATGGCGGCATCTTCGGTTCTCTGGCGCGCTGTGTTCAGAAGATTGTTGAAGAACAGCAGCGGCGCTGTCAGCACGATCAGGCCTGCCAGCAGAAGAATTATGAGTCGGGTTTTCATGGCTTATGATCCATACGGCAATTCGTGTTCTCAAGGAATTTTATCATTATTCGGCCGCAACGGTAAAACTATGTTACCTGAGTGAGGTTTGGATCGTAACAGTCATTCAACATTATTCTGCTGATTGTTAATGAATGACTGACCATGATAAATTTATGACAATGCAGAAAAGCGGAGCTTTGCAAGGATACTATCACCGTTTCCCGATTCTTTCATGGCTCGGGATAATCTTTTGCTTTGTACTTTTTCCGGCCGGCCTGCTCAACCTCGGGCTCAACCACCTTTTCGAAGTGATGTCGGCCAACAATCGAGAACAAATCGCCGGCAGAATGGAAACCGCTCTCAAAACGGTCGAACTGTTCAGCGATAACGAATATTTTGCCCATCATCTTCTTCTGCAGATGAACCAGCAGGCGATGAATTCACCAGACCCGAAGGCTGCTCTGGGGCAACTGAAAACCCGTCTGCAGAAACGTTATCCTGGCGCCTTTACCTTCATCTGCTGGGATGAAAAAGGCGATCTGATCAAAGAAATATCTGACGAAACCTCATTCGGCTACATCATCAAAAAGACCTGGCAGTTTTTAAAAAAAGCATCGGATCTGCTCGGTCGCTGGGATGAAACCTACGAAAAGGTTAACCTTGGCACTCTCGCTGACGTCGAGAAAGAATCAAAGATTCTGCGCAATTTTCTCGGGAAACTGCTGGTCAGCTACCAGTTGCGTTATCCCTGGCTGAGCGGTCAGCTTGGCCGACCGCTGCAGACCGCGCCACCGGGGGCGCGCAGTCGCATCTGGTACCGTATCAACGACAGTTTTGGCTTTCTCTGTTTCATTAATGACGAATTTATTAAAAGTCGGTATGGCAGCGAGTTTGCCATTAATAAAATTCGCCACGAAATGCCCGAATTTTCTGTGCATGTTTCTGACTACCCGGCTTCTGAAGAATTTTTTCCGCCTGCCGACAGCATAAGGGCGTCCAGAATGGTTCTGGCACTAAGCCGTTTCGAGGCAATGAGCCCGGCTGCATTTGAAATTTTTGATGACATGCTCGTCGGCTGTCGCCTGGTTAACCAGAACCAGCGTGCGGTTTGCTGGTGCCCGGCTGATCTGCTCTTTTCTTCTGAAAAGGCCAGGCTTGAATATCTGGGCTGGCTTGCCAGACTGCTTCTACCGCTGTTTTTTGTCTTTCTTGTCTGGTTTAAAACCAGGAATACCGGTTTTGTATCGATAAGATTCAAGCTGGTGGTTATCTTCTGTTACGCCGGCGGTATTCCGCTGCTGATTATGGGCAGTGTCGGTGTCGAATACCTCGACCAGAAAAAACTGCAGCTGGTTTATGAGGCACAGACCCGTGGCATCAACCTGCTCTATGGCATAGACAGAAATTTTCAGATTTTTCTCAATGATCAGGCAAGCTATCTGGCCGACCTGGTTAAAAACTATAACGACAAATATGCCGGAAAAGTTCTTGATTCGGCTGTTCTAAACATAATTCGCGAAAAGCTGCTTGCCGAATACCGCCCGGAGTCGATACAGATATACAACGAAAAGGGACTGGGACTGGTTGCCGACAGTCACCGTACTATTTTTTCAGATTATACGCTTCCAAGCCAGATCGCTGTCGAAGTGCTGCATTCAGCCAAATCTGGTGGCGAGTCGGGCAAAGAGTCCTTTATCAGTGGCAGCTTCGGTATGGATGAGCTTTCTAAAAAAAGAGAAATTTCGAATTTTGGTCTCGGCACCCATGAACTCTATTTATTTTTTGATTTTCTCGGCCGGTTCGGGATTGACGCCAATCAGGCGATGCTGCAGCTGTTCTGGCGCCGTGAAAAATTACAGCGAAACTATTTTGAACGTTTTCATGCTGAGAATATCGCCGGAAAAATTCCTGAAGGGGCAGAAGTTGCCGCCTATTACCCGGTTGAAGACCTTATTTTTTCTGCTCAATCTCAGAACGATAATCTCAGATCGCTATGCCAGAGCGCATACACCAGCCTGATTCTTCGAAAAAATGCCATGCCGCTGAAAACCGGTGAATATTCCGCAGTCGCCATACGCGGTATGAATCTTGACCGCATCTGTCTCCTCTTTCTGACGCCAATGGCCCGCATTGAAAATGCCATCGCGCTTATGCGCCTGCAGATGCTGGCACTGGCAGTTGTTTTTCTGCTGATGACCGTAATGATGTTCCGTTTCCTGGCCAATCGCTTTCTGACGCCGATCGGCGAGATCAATAATGCCATACGGGCTATCGGCGAACGCAACTTTTCGTATCGTCTGGCTATCGATTCGAGCCGCGAGTTCAGAGAACTTGCAACCACATTCAACGCCACTCTCGAAACCCTGCATGACCTCGAAACCGCCCGTATCGTTCAGGAAAACCTTCTGCCTGAGAGGGAAACTGCTCTCGGCACTCTGCGACTGGTCGCGCGTTCACAGGCCTTTTCCCGCATTGGCGGCGATTACTTCGATTTTTTTCCGATATCAGAAAATACCCTCGGGGTTTTTATCGGCGATGTTTCGGGGCACGGCATTTCGGCCGCTCTGATCATGGCGATGGCAAAAGCTACATTGATTTCGGTTAAAAACAGCTTCTCCGATGGCGAAAAACTTCTTGATGCTCTCGATCAGATGCTGGCGGTAAACCGAACCCGCGGCAGCCGCGAATACATGACCGGCCTTTTTATCACGGTCGACTCTGATACCGGCAGGTGCCGCCTGATCAACCGCGGCCACTGCATGCCGATTCTGGTCGGAGTCGGCGCTTCACATGTCGAGCATGTCAAGTCAGGTGGTCTGCCGCTCGGCTACAACCGGCCTGGCAGCAACAAGGCTGTCGAATTCTGCCTCGCGCCTGACGAAACTCTCTGTCTCTACACTGACGGTATTGCTGAGGCCTGTGCCGGTAACGGCGATGTGCTCGGCTATGACGGGTTCGGGCAGATGCTGCAGGCAAGCTGGCATGCCCAGCCCGAGACGTTTCTCGAAACCCTGCTGCAGAATCATTCGCGGTGGGCCACTAAACGCGATGACGATCAGAGCGTCGTTTTGATCAGGCGGTGTGTCGCATGCTGAAAAAAACAAAAGATACAAAATCGGCCAGATTTTCCGGCTATCTGCCGGCGATTGCCGCGCTGCTGGTTTTTTATCTGATTGTTTACTTCGGTTTTGCTTACTACAATGAGCGTGATCAGGCTTTTCAGCTGGCAGAATTCTCACGCCGGGCTTCGGATCTGCTCGAAAAGGTTAGTGCTGATGCCGATGTCGAACAGTATCTTCTCAGAACTTTGTCAAGCATGGTTAAGGCATGGCCCGATCACTCTGCTTTTCTGGAGAAGCTGAAAAACCTGAGAATTGAATCAGGAAACCGACTGCCCTGCGTTATCTGGAATTCTGCCGGCAAGGTTGTCGAGAATGACCATTTTGACCGTCGCGACTTTTCTGAAGAGTCTCTTGAAGAAATCTACAGAGATCTGGAAGATATGTACAGTCATGGATACAATTATGCGGGCAGCGGCATAGACAGAATGAGGAAGATTCTGGGGCCGCACCTTAAGCTCAATAAGGTTCTGTCTTCGAATTTTTTCGGCCATCTTAAGTTTCTGCAGACCGATGCTTCCGGAAAACACCCTGACTTATGGATAGGCTGCAACGAGAGCTATCTGGCCATGGTTTTTTATGATCGAAAAATTGCCGACGAAGATTTTGGCATAAAAACTTCTGTCAAACAGTCCGCCGGCACTGATATCCGCCTCGAATTTTTTCGCAGTGGCGATCCAGGTGCGTCCGGCTTCAATAAATGGCTCGAAAAGTCGATGCAGAAAAATGACCTTGAGGGGCGTTCCGCATCTATCATCGACGGAACAATGGTTGCCGGCAGGAAAATGCCAGGGCAAAAGTTGATTGTTGCGTTCAAACGATTTATACCACTGCTTGAACCGGGCAGGTTAACCTGTCTGCTTGCTCTGGTCGGCTTTTTTGCGCTGGCACTGATTGTTAAGGGGGCAAGCTTAAGGCTCGATCATCATTCGGTGAAATTACAACTGCTGCTGATGCTGCTGGTTACCACCGGACTGCCTTTTCTGCTGCTTGCTATTGCCGCTTCTGATCACGTGGCCCGCAAGCGTAACGCTCTTATCGAAGATGCTTATCAGACCTGTATCGGTTATATTCAGCATGTTGACCGCCGCAGCCAGATAATCAATTCAACCATTATCAATCAGGTCAACCGCCTGCTGAAAGATGTAAGAAGTCTGTTGCCTGAGCGATTCGGGGCCCATGAAATACACGCTCTGATCAAGGGAAAGCTACAGGATACTTTGCTTGACTACAGGCTGGTTGCCAGTTCGCCGCCCAGACTGATGAGTGAGCTGGGTGTGCTTGACGGAAGCCGTTTCGCTCCGTTCAGCCGCCTTGATAAGCCCATGAGCAAAGTTATGATCGATCTCAAGGTTTCGCGCGATATCGCTGCCAGCTATCTCGCCGAAATGAATAACGTTGCCGCAGCCCAGAAGATGACCGAGACCGAGATGGTGGCCGAAATGGTCTACCAGAGGCCATTTCATGAAATCATTCAAAGCATGATGCTGGCTACCGACAAGGTTTTTCGTCTTGGTCTGCTCGACCGCACCAGTCCGCTGCTGGTAAAACTTATTTCACTTAACCACGACCGCATTATCGATTATTTTTTCATGATCTTTTTCCGCAACGGAACCCTGCAGAGAGAATTTCTGGCCCGAAATTTCAACTCGCTCGAACGCAATCAGCTCGGTCTTAAATTTATGTATGCCGATAATGTGGTTTTCGGGCCAGAAGGCACGCCAATAAACAGCAGCAGCTGGTTTTACGGCATCTATTTAAAAACTCGCGAACACCCTGCCGTAGAGCCATGTTTTACCAGTATTGACGGGCATGAGTATGTTTACGCCGGCATGCGCGGGCAGAATCTCGACAGTTACACCCTTTATGCATTTTACCCGCTTGCCAGAATTGAAACCCAGATTGCAGAAGAAAAGCAGTTTCTGATAAGTGCCGCGATTATGACTTTGATCATGCTCGCCGGGCTTGGTCTGATCTTTTCTGCCAGTTTTGTCATGCCGCTTACGGCTCTACAGACGGGCGCCATTGCCATCAGGCAGAGAGATTTTTCCTTCAGACTTGGTGCACTTTCAAATGATGAATTTGGCGAAATGGCGCGAATTTTTAACTCCAGCATGGCTGATTTCGAAGAATTGTCACTGGCCGGAATCGTTCAGGCCCGCCTGCTGCCACAGCAGGGTATCTCTGACAGCCGGTTCGACCTTTATGGCCGGAGCATACCGATGACCGAGATGGGTGGCGATTATTTCGATTACTTTCAGACCGGCGATGACCGACTGGTGGTCATGGCCGGTGATGTGGCCGGTCATGGGGTGGGGGCTTCACTGATCATGGCTATGGCCAAGGCCGGGGTACTGCGCTGCTCTGACTGTCTCGACAACCCCGCCATCGTGCTGGCGCGGTTGCATCAGATTATCTTTGCCTCGCGCAGCAAAACTCAGCGAAAGGTAATGACGTTTCAATATCTGTATTATAGCCCCGTCGACGGGGCCGGGGTTTATGCCAATGCCGGCGCCTGCTCACCTTTGCTCGTCGACTCCGCAAAGGGCACAACCCACGAAATAACTCTACAGGCACCGGTTCTCGGCGGCTTCAAAAAATCGAGTTTTGCCAGTCTGAACCTGCAGCTGCAGCCAGGCCAGGCTGTCGTTTTTTACACCGATGGCATGGTCGAAACCATGAATCCCGCCGGCAAAGAAATCGGTTACGAAGGCCTCAAACAGATTCTGCTCGACGCCTACGACACTGACGCCAGGCATTATTACGACAACATTTATCAGAAATACCGCGAATGGCTTGCCGGCGGCCAGCCCCAGGACGACCTCACCCTGATCATCCTTCTTCGCCGCCACTGAGCAGATAATAAGGTTTTTTGCAGTAAGGTCTGATAAAATAAGAGTCCGCTACAGGTTGAGATGGTTGCCTTTGTGCCTGCCGATCTGGTTTCCGGTGCCGAAATAACTGCTTCAGAAGGACAATGATGCAAAAGATACAAAAACTGCTGATTCTTACAGGGCTTTTTATTGTTTGTGCGACTTTGCCGGCGGTCTGTGACCAGGTGACCACGTCTCCGTTTGTACTGAAATTCGTCGATGCGGCAACGGGTCGACCGATACCGCTTGTCGAGGTCGAGGCCTTCAACGGCCTGCGTCAGGTCAGCGACAACCTGGGTCATATCGCGATAATAGAGCCAGATATGGCTTTTAATAATTTGCGTCTGGTAATTCGCGGTAACGGTTATCGCTACCCTAAACTTGATTTGCTGGGCGAAAGGGCGATCAACCCGCAGTTGTTGCCCGGCGATTATATACAGGTCAAGCTCGAACGCACCGTGGCGGCCGAACGCCTCTATCGTATTACCGGTGCTGGTCGCTATCGCGATTCTATTCTTGCCGGTCGTTCTGAGCAGCACACTGACACCTGGCTTGTTGGGCGGGTTATCGGCCTCGATTCAGCGATTCCGGTGGTGTGGCACAGACGCCTGTTCTGTTTCTGGGGCGACACCCTCTACCCGGACCGGCTTAATCTGAGCGGTTCCGGGGGGATGATTGACACGTTTGGTTCGCCAGACCCTGAAATACCATTGCAAGTGCAGTATTTCATGGATAAAGACGCTTATGCGAAGCCGATGATCGAAACCGGTTCGCCCGGCTTTGTCTGGATCGAAGCGGTTATACCGCTGAAATATGGTCGGCACGGTGAGATTCTCGTTGCCCGCTATGTTAAGCATAAAACCCTTGAAGAAGCTGTTGAGACGGGTTTTGCCGTTTTTCAGACATTAAAGCATAAGTTTTCGGTAATCAAAAGAATCAGGTCGGGGCGCCACCACAAATCTGCGCATGCAGTGCCGGTTGTGCAGAACGAAAAAACACGCTGGGCCATTCAGCCATGGGAAATAACCGAAGCCGAGATGCAGAGTTTCACGAATCCGGATTCGTATTTTAATTACAGTTGCCTCGAAAAAGCTGATACAAAAGCTGAATTGCAGGTCGAAGGGCGACCATACCGCGTACGCCGCGACCGTCTGGGGCGCCCGGTTTTTGCATGGGCGCAGGGTGGGGTGCCGTGCCATCCGTCGCAGCAGAAGGCTCTGCGCCAGGCCGGCCTGCTGAAGAGTGACGAAAGCTGGCTGCAGCTGACCGAAGTTGGTTCTGGTAAAACTTCGCCTGATTTCAGCGGTTCGATCAGCTGGAACAATTTCAGAAACCGCTGGGTTATGATCTCACAGGGCCATACCGGCGAGATCTGGTATGCCGAAGCCGATACCTTCACCGGCCCCTGGCTCTATGCCAGACGGGTAGTCGAGCATGATACATACAATTTTTACAACCCCGTGCACCATCGCTGGTTTGACCGGGACGGTGGGCAGACAATATATTTTGAGGGCACCTACACTTCATTTTTTACGCGTGACGGCTATAAAACACCGCGTGCCGATTATAACCAGGTAATGTATCGCCTCAATCTCAGTCACCCGCATTTGCTGCTGCCACAGCCAGTTTATAGGGTCGAAACCGGCCCGGGGCGCTGGCGACTGCTGAACGGCCAGAAAATTACATCTGCAAACCTCTGGTCAAAGGTGCAGCAGGTTGAATTCTGCGCTTTCACCGGTGAACTCGACGACGTCGCCGGTTTGCAGCCGGTTTATGACCATGCTGCAGCCGGAGACCGCAGACCGGATCTGCGAACTGAGAAACCAGGCATGCGATTTGTCGACAATGGCAGTGAGCCGGTTTTTTACGCGCTGCGCAATGCTTCGGCAGTTGCAGAGCTTGAGATGTCAGCCGATCTGGTTAAAGCTGAGAGCTTCGGGCTGATTTTTCCCGCCAGCAGTAGACTGCTGACTTTGTCACCCGAAATCGCCCCCGCCGATTCGCCCCGTTTAATTCGACAGGTTGCCGGATCTGATTGAATCGCCTCGATCAGATCATCAGGGCGAGAATCTGATCTGCAGTCATCGCTTCGATCTGAGTAGACGTAAATGCGGCAAGCTGTGAAGTGGTAAGGGCTGCAAGTTGATCTGTGGTCAGACCGCCCTGGATCTGGCTGGTTGTCAGGGTTTCAATTTGAGAGGTTGACAGGCTGGCTATCTGACTGCTGGTCAGGCTGCTCAGCTGAGCTGTGGTTAAGAATTGAATCTGGCTGGTTGAGAGCGCCAGAATCTGTTCAGGCGTCAATACCTGTATCTGCGCGGTCGAAAACTGCGCTACCTGATTGGTGGTGAGCCCTGCAATCTGTTCAGTCGTCAGAGCCGCTACCTGTTCGGTTGTCAGAGAGTCGATGTAGGAATTTTCAATGTTGATGGTTCTCACCAGAATGCGTGCCTTAACCTGTTCCGGCGTCAAAGCCTGAATCTGATCAGCGGTCATCGCCATCAACTGATCATCGGCCATAAAATAGATCTGTTCGGTTGTAAAAGCCTGAATCTGATCGGTTGAAAACACGGTCATGCGCTCAGGGCTCAGAGTGGCGATCTGACCGGTTGTCAGAGCTGAAAGCTGGTTGCTGGTCAGGGTACTCAGGTCGGCATTATCAAATGTGGCGAACTGGCTGCTGCTGAGATGCTGTATTTGCTCGCCGGTAAGGCTCTGAATCTGGTTTGAAGAGAATGCGGCAAAATTCTCGATCGGAACTGCCGCGAGCTGGGAAGTTGTAAGACCAGCAATCTGGCTGCCGCTCAGACTTGCAAAGTCGGCTGGTTCAAGCACCCCGATCTGGGCGGTGGTAAAAGCTCTGAACTGCGTTGAAGAGAGCTGTTGAATCTGTTCGCTTGTGAGAGCTACAATCTGCTCAGCAGTAAGGGCTTTAATCTGGGCAGTGGTAAGGGCAGAGATTCTTTCTTCGGGAAAGGCGGCAATCTGGCTGGTCGTAAGACTGACAATCTGGGCCGCCGTCAGTGCTGCAATCTGAGACGGCAGCAGATGCGGGCTCTCCGGTGTTTCGATCGCAGCAATCTGCTCAATACTCATTGCTCTGATCTGGTCGTAAGTCAATGCCTGAATCTGCGAGCTCGAAAAACCGGCAAGACGTTCGGTGCCAAGATCGACTATCTGGTCGAGGCTTAAAGCCTCAATCTGCTGCTCTGAAAGGGCTGCAAAATCAGACTGATCGAAAAGTGCCAGCTGCGCATTCGACAGACCCCTTATCTGCGCAGTAGTCAATGCACCGGTCTGTTCAGGTGTAACGGCACTGATCTGTGTGTCAGAGAACATCGCCAGCTGCTCAGTGGTAAATGCCTGTATCTGACTGGTAGTGAATCCGGCGATGCGGTCAGTCGAGAGGGTCGCCAGGTGCGCCGAAGTCATTGCCCCAAGCTGTTCTTCGGTGAGTATTGCCCAGTCTTCGGCTTCGAGTGCGCCAAGCTGGTCGGTCGTCAGCATTTCAAACTGCTCTGCAGTCAAAGCCTGAATCTGGCTGGTAGAAAAACCGGTAAGCTGGGATGCTGAAAGGTAACTGATCTGTTCAGCAGTCATGGCGGCAATCTGTGAACTGGTGAGAGCCACCCAGTCTTCAGAGCCGAAAGCACTCAACTGTTCAGTCGACAGGGCTTTTATCTGTGTGCCGGTCAATGCCTGAATTTGTTCGGTGCTGATCGCATCAATATGCGTGGTCGTCAGTGCCGCGATCTGAGCGCTGGTGAGCGACTCAATCCGGTCGAAGAATATTTGTGACATTTTTTCGGCACTGAGGCTGGCGATCTGATCGGTTGTGAAAGCGGCCAGCTGCTGACTTGTCAATGCTGCCGAATCTTCGGTTTCAAGAGCGCCAATCTGGTCAGTGTTGAGAGCACCGATCTGGGATGTTGTGAGCGCCTGAATCTGGCTGGTGGTAAGAGCCTGAATCTGCGATGTGGCAAGTGTTACAACCTGCTCGGTCGTCAGTGCCGCCACCTGCGAAGTTGCCAGACCGGCAATGATGTCGCTGCCGACGGTTGCCAGCTGTTCACTTGTCAGAGACTTGATTTGTGCGGCAGAAAGCTTTGGCAGCAGAGAGCCGGCAGTGCCGGCCAGTTGATCAGTGGTGAGGGCAGCTATCTGACCGGTGGTCAGCGCAGCAATCTGAGCCGAAGTCAGAGCATTCAGCTGTTCTGTAGTGAAGCCTGAAGCAATCTGGCTGGTTGTCAGGCCGGCAATCTGACTGGTGGTCAGAAGTGCCAGTCTCTCGTTTGAAAAAGAAGCGATCTGTTCCGGGCTCATGGCTGCAAGCTGGGCGGTTGCGAGTGCTTTCAGCTGTGTCGTTGTCAGGGCACCAAGCTGGTCAGAGGTCAGCCCGGTGACCTGGGCCGTCGTGATGGCAGCCAGCTGCGCAGTCGAGAGAACCGGAATATCAACCGTTTCAATGCCGGCGATCTGTTCCTGACTCAGGGCTCTGATTTGGGCAGTGGTAAGACTTTTTACCTGACTGGTCGACAGCCCTGCAATCTGCGTTGTCGTCAGGCCGTTTATCTGAGCTGAACTGATTGCGGCAATCTGGGCGGTTGAAAATACGGTTATATCTTCTGTTTCAAGGGCACCAATCTGATCAGAGGTAAGGGCTTTTATCTGATTGACGGTAAAAGCTCTGGTCTGGCTCGATGACAAAGATGCGAGTTGTACAGTCGTCAGGCTGGCAATTTGCCCGGGTGAGAATGACGCGAGCTGAGAAGTTGTCAGGGCGCGCAACTGGCTGGTAGTTAAACCGTCAGCGATCTGTTCGGCTGTAAGACGCCCCAGCTGAATGTTTGACATGGCGGTAATGCCTGCTGTCGGCAGTAGTGATATCTGCGCCGTGCTCAGTGCCGTGATCTGATGCGAATTCAGAGCCCTGACCTGCGCCGTAGTAAGATTCATTATCTGTTCATCAGTGATGGCGGCAATCTGGGTTGGGGTAAAGGCCGCAATCTGGGCAGTAGTGAGGGCCGCAAAATCAGCGGTCTCCATCTGGGCAAGCTGATCGGTGCTCAATGCCTTGATCTGGGCATTGTTGAGACCTTTGACCTGAGTCGTAGACAGCTCGGCAATCCGCTCTCCAGAAAGCTGGCTGATCTGACTGGTCGTCAGGGCGCCGATCTGTTTGCTGCCAAGCGCTGCAAAATCTTCGGTTTCCATTGCCTGCAGCTGGTCTGATGTGAGCCCTTTCAACTGTATGCCCGACAGGCCCTTCACCTGGGCTGATGTAAGTGCTGCAATCTGATCAGTGGTCATTCCGGCGATCTGAGCCTGGGTCAGTGAAGACAACTGGGTATTGGTAAGGCTGCGAATCTGGTCGGTGCTGAATCCTTCGGCAAGCTGAGTTGTGGTGAGGCGCGAAAGCTGGGTTCCGGTAAGAGAAACGGTCTGGCTGATTGACAATCCGCCAAGCTGCTGCGGCGACATGGCATGCAGCTGTGCACTGTTGAGGTTTCTGATCTGGGTTGTCGTCAGCGCCGCAAGCTGACTGCCAGAAAGTGCCGCGATATTAGTGCTGGTGAATGCCGCCAGCTGTTGCGTGCTGAGTGCCGAAATATCAGCCGTCTCGATTGCAGAAACCTGATCAGTCGTCATTATTCTTATTTGTGCCGCTGTCAGGCCTCTGACCTGCGATGACGAAAGGGCTGCAATCTGTTCCTGTGACAAAGTCTGAAACTGAACGGTTGCAAGGGCGGAAATCTGGTTGCTGGTCATGGCGGCAATATCGCCCGTTTCGAGCAGGGCCAGCTGGGCAGTCGTCAGTGCCTTGATCTGTGACGCATTCAGGGCACGCAATTGCCAGGTGGTGAGCGCGTTGATCTGGTCATCAGTCAGATTGGTGATCTGGTTCGAAGTCAGACCGGTGATCTGAGTTGAAGAGAGCGCCTGCAGCTGCTCTGGCGAAAGGCCCTCAGAAATCTGCGCCGTCGTCATTTTTGCCAGCTGCGTGTTGGTTAATGCTGCAATCTGAGCGGTACTGAGCTGGGAGACCTGCTGTGGCGAAAGGGCGGCAATCTGTGCCGTTGTCAGAGCTTTGATCTGTGTGGTCGAAAGTGCGCCAAGCTGCTCAGCCGAGAGATGGTTCATATCGCCGGCATCGATAGCCTTCAGTTGCGTTACCGACAGAACCTGCAGGTCTGAGGTTTCGAAAGTTGCCAGCTGGTCGCCGGTCAGCGCCCGCAGCTGAACCGGGGTAAGTGCTTTAACCTGGGTCGCGAGCAGACCCCGGTTGTTATACAAAGTCAACGCCTGAACCTGGGACGTGTTAAGGATCACCAGGTCGCGGTTTTCAATGCTGTCAATCTGTTCTGGTGTCAGCGCCGCCACCTGTTCAGTGGTCATGGCTCTGATATCACCAGCGACGAAATCGCGTATCTGGGTTGTCGACAGCGCACTGATCTGCGCCGGGCTCATACCGATAACGATTGACATGGTTCTGCCTTGTTTGCCTTATTTTTACGTTCTTTTTTGTCGGGTTTCAGAAAGTCCTGATACCCCTGATATTTACATCGGCAAAAAACCGGCAAAGATTTAGTCCCTTTTTTGTTTGCAGCCGGCCCCGCCACCAGCGGGCATGTCAGCGTCACTGTCAGTGTTCCTTCCGCTGCAGTTCGGCCAGGGCGTCACTATTACCAGATTGCAAAAACCGCAGCTTGTCTATTAAGGTCGCAGGGATGCGTGCAGCGCCAGGCCTGAAAAATTCGTAAAAAAATCCGATTTTTTTTGCCTGCGATAAATGAAAGTGCTATAATACGCCCGTAGTTACGGGGCTGTAGCTCAGTTGGGAGAGCGCGACATTCGCATTGTCGAGGCCGACGGTTCGATTCCGTTCAGCTCCAGACGGGCCGGTTAAAGCCGGTGTATACACAAAACCCGCCTTGTTGGCGGGTTTTGTGTTATTCGGCATTTGACTCCGGGTGATTATTTTTCATTTTGAGATTCAAGTTCGGGGGGCAGGGGTTCGGCTTCAGCCTGTTTGAATTCCCAGTTGTCGATGCCGGTGAGTGTGAACCAGGCCCGGTTATAGGCAAAGGTGACATGTGTCTGCTGCGCCTAACAAAGAGTCGTGCAGAGGGTTAAAAACATTAGGTTTAGCAGTGTGCCGGTCAGTTTCATGTTTAGCATGATAAACCCTGACCTTAATGGGTGACCAGAGATTTTTATGACGCAGCAGAAATCTCTTCAGTTTTTGTTTTGTTCCGGCGCATTTCCGGGTCGTCTTCGAATTTTTGGGGTATTTTCAGACTTTCCAGGTCATGCAGAGCAAGATACATGGCCAGCATACCGAGAGCGCCCGAAGGCAGACCGATTGTGCCAAAGCCGTAATCCTCTATGTCCATAACCGCAAAGGCAAAAAAGACAAAGAACAGAACGAACGAAACTGCTCCCCAGATACTTTTCTTTTCTTCACGGGTAAATACCATTTTTCCCATGGTTAAAAATCTCTGCAGAAAAGCCATCGGTATCAGCATCGCAAAACCGGCGATTATCGTTGCCTGAAAAACGTGCTCAGTGAGCCATTCCATGCCTTTTGAAAAGCCAATTACCAGGGCAAAAAGAAAACAGAACGCGATTGCGATTTCTTTGATCGATTCGAGCAAGCCTGCCCTCCTTTTACCTGATCTCGGTGTGCTGCCGCCGGCAGCCAGCTTTTGATTTCTGGGGGAGATGATCCGTAACAATTTATCAGGTCTGGCACATCCGGGCGATAAAAAATTATTCAAAATCGCAGACGATGATGCGCCTGATAAAAGGCAAAGAGGCAAGTCGAAAAAGCACCTGCCGGTATTCGGGCTGATGGGTTGAGCCGATACACAGACATTCACCAGACTGTGCACCGATTCTGCCACTTGAACCTGGCATGAACTGCACGGTTTTATCGATCGCCGCAACCTGGCTTTGGGCATCTTCGGTATCGGGAATGCTGAATTCGTAAGCCACTGCCACTTTACCGTCTGCCGGGCCGCGCAGCCCTGCGGCATCGATCTGGCTGAGATCTATCTCTACCTTTTTCCAGATATCAGAAGCGTCAGTGACGCTGTGACCGAAATGCCAGAAAATCGGGAGCAGGCACAGGGCAAGAATCAGCATAATTTTTTTCATTTGCCCATTTTACCAGCGAAACCATTTTAGAGACAGCTGTTGATAACCGCAGAATGAAACAGGCTGCAACAGCGTTCAGCAGCGTTCATCACGGTCGAAAAATGATTGAATTGAAACATCGGCGTTATCAGCACGGGATTTATTGTAGAATGGGTGAACAGTAAAACCGGGAGGATTGATCTGTGAGAACTCTGAAAAAAATGCTGCGCTTTCTGCTTCCTTTGGTGCTGATGCTGGCTTCTGTTGCTGTGGCTCTTGCCGCTTCATCACAGATCGTGTCAGACACCGGGCTTTATTATTGCCCTTCCGGCAAAGCGGTTCAGTTTGTCATTAAGCTTACGCTGCCCCGTGAGGGCGACTACTGGGCTTTGTATCATTCACAATCGGTAGTTTTGAACAATCGGGCAGATGGTGAGTGGCTTTCTTCGTATATAAACTCTGTGTGGGAAAAAGACCGTCTTATCTATAATGTTTACGTATGGGGTAAGGCTGAAGGCAGTGCGGCAGTGCTTGCAAATCGACTGGCGCTTCAGATCGGCACCGCCACCCATCAGATAGTTCCGTCGCATTATGAGGAGAGTCTGATTGCAAGAATCGTCTGTGCGGCCGCCGAAACCGGGCGGAATATATTGCGAGTGCCGGCATATCGGAAGTGGGCAAAATTTTCGGAAAAAGCAATGAATGAATTGCAGCCTCTTTTCAATTATCTCGACAGCTCTGAGCGTCGCGATGGCTTCAGCCGCCGCGGGAGTCGAAGCGTCGACCTTTACAGCGTTTTCGCCGGTATCAGCGCCATTCGCGAGACGCTGCAGAGCGATGTGAACATCAGAGATGACCTGAATAAGATGGATTCCCGCTGTCGCGCCAGTCAGTATACTGTTCGGCAGGCGGTTAAAGCATTTAACCATGACACCGATAAGGCTATGAAAGAGCTTGATATGGGCACTCTGCTCGAAAAAAAATACCTCAAAGAAAGGGTTCTGTGCCATTCAGGGCACCAATACTACGGCAAGGATCTTACCGGGTCTGGAGACATCAGGTGCCCTTTGCATGGTAATCTGGATAATCCGCAGCCCGACCCGGGTTATGAAGCCGAACTTCGAAACTCGCTTCGAGTCGAAAATTTTGCCGGGCCGAACGCGCCATCTCACCCCTGGGAAACCATGATCAAAGAGCCTTCTCTGCAGTTGCCGAAAGTTTATGACATGATTCCCGGCGACTGCGCTTTCATTCATTTTCCTTCCTATTCTGTTTTTCGCAAGTCATTTGATTTTTTCGACGAGTGGGCAAACGCAATCGGCAGCATGGCCGGTACCGATTCGGGCGGTTCGAACTTCAATCTCGAAAAGAGCATTAAAGACCAGCTGCTGCTGAAAACCGACATGTTGACCAGATTGTTTGCTGACCTGGCGATGAGCGACATCGTTTTTGTCTGCGAAGATCCCTTTGTATTTGAAGGCACCGCCTTTGCCGTCATGCTCAAAATCAGCAACGAAGTGATGCTGCGCGAAAAACTCGCGGTGACTGCTGCCGAATTCTGCGCCGAAAACCCTTCGATCAAAAAGGGGACTGAATCGATCTCTGGCCTCGAAGTGCAGACTTATACCTCTGAAGATTTTCGCTTTCGTTCATACCGGCTGAAAATTGCCGACCAGATGATTATCTGCAATTCACCGGTTCTGATGAAAAAACTGATCGAAACCGCTGATAAAAAGGTGCCGGCCCTGACCGCACAAAAAGACCTGCATTATTTCTACGAGCACATGCACACTGCTTTCCCCGCCACAGAGCGGGTATTCAGTTTTCTTTCCGATGCGTTTATCAGAAAATTGATTGGTCCGGCTTTCAAGATCGCCGCGAAGCGTCGCCTTGAATGCATATACAGCTCTTTGCTGCAGGCCCATGAAATTATGCTGAACGGCCAGCTCAGCCCTGACCATGTCTGTTCAGACGGCGGGGTTTACAGTTTTGTAGACGGCGAGGTCAGATGCTCAGTGCATCGGGCTTTTGGTCGCATGATGCCTCTTTCAGAGCATCTGCCGGTTGAGGCAACTCAGTCTGAGGCCGCTGGTTACGAAAGGTTTGTCGGTCAGTACAATCAGTATTTCATGCAGTTTTTTGATCCGATCGGCTTTGTTTTTGCTGCTGAACCAGATTTTAGAGCCCGACTCATGATCATGCCGCTCGTTGAGAATGGTATTTATACTGATCTGCAGAAAAATCTGCGGCAGGAACCGATGAAGTCGGGGCCGCAGCTCAAAAATGGCATTCTTAGAATTGGCGCCAATCTTAAAGCAGAGATGTTGCCATTACCTGATTCCTGGCGGGGTGACGCAATTTACGAGCGCCGCCGCGAAATTGTCGGAAAATGTCTGACTGGCTGTGTCTGGGCCCATCTGGCAGATCACCGGCTCCTTTTCCACTGGGATTCAAACCTTCTGGCTCGCGGCATTCTTGGAGCTTTCGCTGATAGCCGTCCCGGTGAATTTTCTTTTCTGACCCCGACGATTCTGAGCTTCTTCACACCGGTTATGTTCTCTTTCGAGCTGACTGACCGCGACCATTATCAGACGATCATCAATGCTGTCAAACGTGAAATCGAACACGGCCCCACCTCCACCGGATTCGTGAACCCGAATTTCAGCCTCGAAAGGCTCGAAGAAAACGGTGTCAACATGCATGTGTTTTCGCTCGAACTTTTTGCAATCAAGAAGACCTATTATCTGGCTGAGAAAGACGGCTTTTTTCTCCTGACCAGCCGCAAAGATCTGCTTTTTGACCTCACAGAAGCCGAAGAGTCTGAAAAAGCAACCCCTAACGGCAATTTCAACCTTTTCTTCTGCCCGCAGCGCGTGCAGCAGATGCGGTCTGATCTGCTCGAATCGCGAGCCAGGTCGCAGCGCAAAGCCTGCTGCGAAAATCTTAAAAACCTCAGTCTGATAAACGCCTTCAAGCCAGAAGAGGTGTTGAAATACTACCAGCTCATTTATTCGGCGCTGCCTCTGTGCCCTGCCGGTGGGCAGTATTCGACCAGCATGCCTGCAGCCTGCTCGGTACACGGCAGCCTTGTCGATGGCGCCCTGAAAACCGTTCCGGAGTTCTTTGAAGGTAGTTCATGTGTTTCTGTACAGACCTTCATCAGCCCAGAGGGCCTGCAGACCGAACTGCTTTTCAAAGACGAATAAATTACCGGATAATTATGCACGTAATGATTTTGCAAATGGCTTACAAAGGGTACAAAAATACTGTAAAAAATTTTTTCATCGGGTCTTCCGGAAAATAAATTGAGGAGTATAATTCGAATATGACACTTAAGAACCTCAAAACCGGTGTTTTGTTATTGGGTTTCGCTGTGGCTTCCGGGGCGATGCAAGTTTCGGCACAGGAAGGATTCAATGAATACAGTGCCCGAGAAAAGATGCTCCGTGAAACACTGCAGCTGCTTGACCGCGTCGAAAATGCTGCGCCGACGTCGCATGCCGACCTGGTAAAGATTCGTGAGCGGGTTCTGGCCATTCATAAAACTGCCGAGCCTGCAGCTGTTCAGAGCGCCGATGAAAACCCCGAGATAATGTTCTCGCGTCAGGCCGCCCGACGCAACAAGAGAGCGAAAAATCGTGCCAGCCGCGAAAGCTTTTATAATTCCGTCAGGGGTCTGCGCAACGGTCAACTTCGCAGCAGCCTGCAGGCAGAAATTTCGACAAACAAATTCTTCGACTACGGCGATGCCAGACGTCTGGTAATGCTTGATATCGATAATCACGACGGACACATTGAGTGCGTCTACACCGGCAAAATTATTCCCGGTGATGAGATGCCAAAAGCGACGGTCATGAACATTGAACATACCTGGCCGCAGTCAAAAGGCGCCACTGGCATTGCCAAAGCTGATATGCACCACCTGTTTCCGACCGACCCGGTCGCCAACTCGACGCGCAGCAGTTTGCCGTTCGGCGAAGTCGAAAAAATCAAATGGGAAGACGGCGGCAGCAAGTGCGACCAGAAGCGCTTTGAAGTAAGGCCCAAGTATCGTGGCAATTCAGCCCGCGCCATCTTTTATTTTTCCGTCAGATATGGTAAAAGTATCGGAGCAGACGAAGAAAATACCCTAAGGGCATGGCATAAAGAAGACCCGGTAGACGCTGAAGAAAAGCAGCGTAATGATAAAGTTGAATCAATTCAGGGTAATCGTAATCCTTTCATCGATCACCCCGAATATGTCGAACAGATTGCTGATTTCTAGATCCTAACCAACCTTTTGGGGCGGCTTAACCAGCCGCCTTTTTTTTTTCGGTCGCTTTTTTTCATGTTCGTGATATATTTTGAACTTTAGCATGAATAACATGGAGGTTATTATGGGCAGAATCATTCGCAATCTGGTTATCATTGCATTTTTAACGGGCCTGCTGCAGCCTGGCAGTCTGTTGGCAGGCGGCTATGTGTACAATAAGGTGCAGGTCGGCGCGCCGTTCATTCACTTCGATATCGAAGATATCTACCACCAGCGCTGGGTCAGCACTTATCTGCGCGGCAAGCCGATCATCATTCTGACCGGGCATCGCTATCAGCGCTACGAGATTCTCAAATGGGCAGAAACCTTTCGCCAGGAATACGGTCTGCCGGGCCATGTGCATCTGCTTTGGGCCGTTAACCTGCGCAAATACCCCTGGTCGACAAGCCGGGCAACCGTTATCAGACAGTGGCGCGACTTCAACCCGTCCGTGCCGGTTCTCATGGACTGGGATGGCATCATCGGCCGTGGCCTGCGAATCAATTACAATGTTCCGAATATCATTGTCATCGACGCTTTCGGCAGACTGGCCATGCATGAAATGCACACCTACAACCCCGAAGTTTATGCTGCCATTTCTGCCAGAATCCGCAGCCTGCTTTCGGTTAACCCCGGCTACACAACCGGGCCTGGCATGGTTCCGGGCGGGCTTCCGACCGAACCGGTGCCGATGGGGCAGATTGTTCCGAACCCGAGCGGCCGAAAAGGCGATTCTAACTGATCTGATCCCGATTTAAAAAGACCCAGGCCCGGCAAACTTGCCGGGCCTGGTCTTTTTAAAGGCGTTTCCCAGGTGGTCAGGCCTGGGCGATGATGACGATTTCTGATGGCCTCAGTGTGTAATTAAGGCTGCGCGGTACCGCGTTGAGGGGCGTGTCGAGACTGGCATCTACAAGCTGGCCACCGCCGGCGACAGCGCAAACGTCAGGAATATAAACATTCTGGCTGTTCTGTCGATCTTTGTTGAGAATGACAAAAACGGTTTTCATACCGGGTTGTGAGCGCTTGAAGCAGAAAACATTCGGCCAGTTGGCCTGGTCGACTATTTCAAGGCCGGGTTCGACGTTGAGAACTTCAAATTTTTTCTTGAGTTCGGCGACGCGTTTCAGATAATCGCTCAGGTCGGTTTCAGGTTCTTCCCACCAGGTGGGGTCGGTTTTAACGACATTAAGCTGTTTGTGAAAGCCGTATTCAAAACCCATGGTGATCATGTAGCCTTTACTGAACAGCGCCGAAAAAAGAATCTGGCGTTTAACTGCCGCAAGATCGCCGTTGAGTTCGCTGATCAATCTAGGTGTGTCGTGCGATTCCGGAAAGGCGATGCTGCTCGCCACCGGCGAAGTTTTGTAATACTGTTCCATACCCCAGGGGGCGTTGAAATCCCAGTATTTTACTGAGTTGAAAAGGTAGTCGAAGCCCAGCTTCGCCAGTTCCTGCACCTGCTTGAAGTCGCAGCCGAGTGATTCAGCGAGAAACAGGCAGCCAGGCCGGGTTGAACGAGCCTTTTCGATCAGAAAGGTCCATAGCTCGCCGGGCACCTGGTAGGCCATGTCGCACCTGAAGCCGTCGACACCAAGTTCAAGGTGATGCGCCATCATTTTCCACCAGAAATTCCAGAGGTTCTGGCGGTCTTTCGAATTTTCATTGTCAACTTCGGCCAGATCGCCCCATACCACCCATTTGCCGTCGTGCATGGCGCCAGGGTTGAGAATTTTGCCGGCTTCGTCATGGCGGTACCAGTCAGGGTGTTCCTGAATCAGCGGGCAGTCGATGGCGGTGTGATTGATCACCAGATCCATGACAAAATAAAGGCCGCGGTCGTGACAGGCTTTGATAAAATCGCGCAGTTGCTCGGTTGGCGCCTTGGCTGAGCCGTTATCGATAAAAATCGGGTTGAATTTGTAATAATCTTTCGGCGAATAGAGGCTGCCGCTGAAACCCGGGTAATGAAAGGGGTTTACCCAGATCGTGTTGAAGCCCATTTCTTTGATACGATCGAGATGCTCAGCCCATTTGCTCATACTGCCAACCAGGCGGGGGTAGAGATTATACAGGCGAATTCCTTCTCTGCCGAGCAGCGGGTGTGTCATTTACGTTCCTCCTCAACTTTTTTGTGCAGTTCTTCGAGTGCCCCAACCATTTTGCTGATTTCTTTTCTGTTGATGGTCTTATAAAAATCAAGTTCGCCATTGGCAGTCTTGAGTTTTAGCAGAATAAACGTTTCTTCGCCACTCTTTTCTTCGGAAGTGCGTATCCCGAGCCAGTCGGCCTTTCTGAGCCGGTGCTCCACCGCCGGTTCGCGCAGGTTTTGAAAAAAAGCGAAGCCATCAGAGGTTACCCGGGCGTGCATGCTTTGAAAGGTCAGATTCTTGCCCATGAACATGAAAAGAATGAAAAAGCCGACGACGAAAAGCAGCTCCGGCCATTGTTGCATTTTTATGCCATTATAGACGAAAAACAGTGCTGGCACTACAATGGCGGCGAGCATCAGAAAAACCCCGACGCCCATTTCCAGAAGCGGGTAGTAGGTGAACCCCGGTAGCCTGTCTTCGGTTATGACCCAGCGAATCATTCAGTTGCCCTGCTTTCTGACGGGAGCGACGATTTTCCAGTTGCCCTCGCCGGTGATTATCTGCATCTGCATGCCGGTCAGTTCTTCGTAGTGCGCAACCGATTTTGCCGGCATCACGAGGAGCGTGTCTGAATCGAGTTTGCTTTTAAGAGTCTCGATATCGTTCAATACTAATTCGGCGGCCCGTTCTTTGTCAAACTGCGTGATCCGGGCAATATTGAATGTACGCACCGGGCGACCCGTGTAAAAATACCAGCCCTCGATCATTTCGTCGAAAAGAATGAGCTTCTGAGCCTGGGGAAGCGTGCCAATCCGCTTGAGCAACATCCACTGACTGGTCAGGTAGCGATGTTCGCGGTATGGCTCGTTGCCTTTGATACCGTGCAGAATGAAAAACATGAAGCCGGGCACCAGCATCGCCAGAACCAGAAGCATGCCGGGTCGGCTTTTTTTGATAATGAAGGCCAGTAGAACCAGCGACGCGAACAGCCAGAAGATGCCGGCAAAAATCGCTGTCTGCGAGATGATTCTGAACTGCGCAAAATTGTTGTAACCCCAGACCGACATCGCCATGCCGGCCAGTGAAGCAAAGGCAG
>DAOQWI010000027.1:24724-27216 GCA_035342015.1 Candidatus Ozemibacteraceae bacterium
CTGACCCATGGAAAAACACCGGCAGGCAGCAGAACCAGAAAATAATAAAAAGGCGCTGTACGCCTGTGGGTACTGCTTGCCACCCGGCTGACCGTTTCGTCGATGAGAAAATACGACAGCAGGCCTGAGTTCTGAAAGGCCATGGCCAGATACCAGCCCATGCCGAATACCACAAAGATGCCCCAGCCGATCGGGTCAGAAAAAAGCTTTTTCATTGCCGGCTTCTGGCCGGTCAACAGGGCCGCCGGAATAAGGCCGGCCAGTGGCAGCAGGGCAGGGGGGCCCTTGATCATGAAGGCTATCGCTGCAGTCAGCCAGAAGGCATACTGCCAGCGCCGGCACTGGTGCGCCAGCCAGCTGAAAAAGAAAAACACCATAAAGGTTTCGGCCGCCGCCAGAAACGGGTCGGTCGTCAACCCTCTGAACTGGGCCTGATAAAACAGCGAGCTGATAATGATGAGGGCAGAAGTCAGACCGGCCAGGCGGCCAAAAAACATCTGGCCGATGAGAAAGGTGCCGACAGCGGTGAGGCCAGCCGCTGGCGCCAGAAAAAAGCGGGCGCCGAACTCATTGCTGCCGAAAATTTGTTGACCCATGGCACTCAACCAGTAGGTCACCGGTGGCTTGGTAAGATGTTTGAGGCCGTTTTGCCTGGGTGTGAGCCAGTCGCCTGAATCGACCATCTGTCGGGCAACCGATGCATAGCGCGCTTCTGAAGTTTCAAACAGGCCGGCTGTGCCAAGGTGCAGAAGAACCGGCAGAGTGCCGGCAATAAAAACCAGTAATGGCAAAAGAAGCGGCAGAAATGGTTTCAGACCTTTCCAGTGGTCAATCTTCGCCATCATACTCGCCCGGTTCGTTTGAAATTGCCAGCCCGCGCTTTTCGCGGTCGATCAATACCAGATTGCGTATGTAGATTACGAAACCCATCGACTGACCGAGAATGAAAACCGGGTCCTGGCGCTTGATTGCATAGGCCAGCAGCAGAAAAGAGCCGCCAATGCTGAAATACCAGAAAGAAATCGGGATAATGCTTTTTTTATGTTTTTCTGACGCCACCCACTGCACGAGAAAGCGCATCGAGAAAAGCAGCTGGCCAAGCAGGCCAACTATCAGCCAGAGATCAAAGCTGCTCATCGATGTGATACCTCAGTTTGCGCCATTTCATCCAGCGGATTGCGAGCAGATCGAGAAAAGATCTTAAAATCCGGTTCCAGACGTTGTATTTTGAGACCCCTTTGGCACGCGGGTGGTGGCTGACTTCAACCTCGGCTACCCGGCCGCCGTTCATTTTTACCAGAGTCGGCAGAAAGCGGTGCATACCCTCATACAGTTCAATCGGCTGTATGATTGCAGCTCTGAAGGCCTTCAGCGAGCAGCCGGTGTCTTTTATCGTTTCGCTGCTGATGACGTTGCGAATCCAGTTGGCGATCTTCGAAGAAGCGCGCCTGATAAAGTTGTCGTTGCGCTTCTTGCGCCAGCCGACCGCCGCATCGTAGCCATTTTCGAGTTCTTTGAGCAGCAGCGGAATATCGGCCGGGTCGTTCTGCAGGTCGGCGTCAAGGGTAATGATTATCTGCCCTCTGGCTGCCTTGATGCCGGCGGCCATTGCAGCGGTCTGGCCGTTGTTCTGCGAAAATTTAAGACCGCGAAGCGCCGGGCAGCGTTTTTTCAGTTCGGCAATACGTTCAAAACTGCCGTCAGAAGAACCATCGTCGACGAGAATGAGTTCCCAGCTCCGGCCAAGCTGATTCATGGTGAATTCAACCCGACTGACCAGTTCATCAACGCTCTCGGCTTCATTAAACACCGGAATCGCAACTGAGTAAACGATTTCACTCATAACAGCACCCTTATTTTTTTTGAGAGTCTAACACAAAACCCGCACGCAAAAAACCCGATCTTAAAAAGTTTTGTGCCCCGGCACTACAATTCTTAAGCTGGCCTGTTAATAAATTCAATATAAATAATCGTCGTTGTCGCATCAGGACTGCGTGTTTTTACGTTATTTCCGCCAACCTGTATTTTTCCGATTTCATAAAAGTAAAAACCCCCGCACATGGCGGGGGCAGAGGGCATTTAATATGCTTTCTTAAAGTTCCTGGTGGGCTTTAAGGAATTTTTCGTGCTTGTCGAGCATTTTGCTGAGGGAGAGACCAACTTCTTCTTCGTGGCCGTCCATGTTGATGAATTCATTGGCAACGGCGCGGGCCTTCGCCATTTCGTCGGCAGTTTTGATTTCGCTGACCATTCTGGTGATTTTGTTTACGGCTTCGATGATGCAGTTTTCGGCTTCAACCGGGCTGATAACTGAGCCGCCCATGTGGTTTGATTCCTGCAGAACCGCTTCGAGTGAAGACCAGGTCCACATCTGCTGGCGAAGTTCGGCGACATCGAGAGCGAAGGCTGAAGAGGCAATGGCGAGAAGGAAAACGACTGCAAAAACTACCAGTTTTTTTGTTCTGAACACTTTTTTTCTCCGTAGAAAATTT
>DAOQWI010000028.1:0-26567 GCA_035342015.1 Candidatus Ozemibacteraceae bacterium
GTACTTCCATGCGCTGGCCACCGAGAACCAGGTAGTCAACCTTGTTTTCGAGCGGGATGATGAAGCGGTTGAATATTTCTTCGACTTCACAGCGCTGGCGGCCAAGGTCGTCGATAAGCAGAACGCCACCGGTAGCTTTAACCTGAGGAGGTGCGTCAAAGCAGCCGAATTTGTTGTTGTATTTGACTTCGAGATCTTCGAGGGTCAGTTCACCACCTGCAGTGATAAGCGGCGGCTGCACAGCTATCCAGCGTTCATCGAGGCCTTCCATGTCAAAGTTTTCTACCGGAACATGACAGCTGGGGTCAAAAATCCTGACCAGCTGATTGCTGACTTCGACGGCATAGGGAACAACCATTGGCGGCAGAAGCTTTACTACCGAGCTGCACAGAAAGGTTTTACCATTACCGGGAAAGCCGTAGACAAAAGCGGGTTTACGGGCACATACGGCCTGACCGATCTGAAAAAGAACATCTTTGTAGCCAAGGTGATGTGAAAACTTTTCTTCCATCAACTTGCGGTTGATCGAAAAGCTTTTTTTACCCTCTTCAAGCACCTTGCGGGTAACGCGCAGATATTCTTCAAAACTTACCGGAACCGGCCCGAGATATTTGTCGCGATCGAGGATATTTTTAGCGCGCTCAGTGCCTTTCGGGTAAAGGCCATACTGATAATCTGAGCCCATGCCGGTACCACCGACCATACCGACAATTTCACCCTTTTTCAGTTCAGCAATAATGCCCTGAACGATTTCGGTGTCGATTTTAAGGATTTTCGCAAGCTTGCGTGGCACTTCCTTGCCATGCACATAAAGTTCTTTGATAATCTGACTGGTAATGATTTCGGGATCAACCTTGAGGTCGAGAAGAGACTTTGCCTGAGCCGGAATAATAGTGCGCAGATCAAGAGCCATAATTTTCCTCCAATTAGTTCTGGTCTCAGAATGATATAACAGTTTTCGCGGCCACATTCAACCGCTGTTGTGATGGCATTTACAACAGACAGCATTTCTGTTGGCCCCAGAAATGCTGTATAATGACCGTATGAAAAATAACGATCTCACTTCACTTGTTCTGCTGGCAGGTAATTCAACCCGCATGGGTCGGCCGAAGCAGCACCTGTTGCTCGGCAATCAGACCTTTCTGCAGCTTATTATCAGCAAACTTGAAGCATTCGCCGAAATCACGCGCATGCTGTTTGTCGGCCAGGCTGGCGACACTGACGGACAGAATGAGGTCGCAAAGCATAATGGCATCTGGGTGAATAATCCGATGCCTGAACAGGGGCCACTGAGCTCAATCAGACTGGCTTTGCCGGCAATTGCTGAAGATTCTGCGATTCTTCTCTGGCCGGTCGATCACCCGATGATTGGTAAAGAAACAGTCAGGCGCATTATTTCAGAATGGCAAAAACAGCCTGAAATGATAACTGTTCCGTCTGATGGTAAAAAACGCGGGCACCCGGTGATTTTTCCTGCCTGGTGCCGCCCGCTGTTTAAAGAGATTCCGCTCACAGATGGCGCCCGCAGCATATTGCAGATGAACCCCCAACGCATCAATCACGTTCTATCTGATGATTTCTGGATAACGCGCAATCTCAACACACCCGAAGCGTTTTCTGAAGCTGAAAACTGGCTTAAACTACAGGCACCGGCTCGACAATCAGCAGAGTGATGTCGTCAGGCGGCCTGGTATCACCAAGCCACTCTTTGAAGCCATCGAGAACTTCTTTAACAGCCTGTTCAACCTCGGAGGAGCGACTGCGGGAAAGCAGCGAACGAAAGCGCCCGTCGCCGAAAAACTCGCGACTGCCCTGCCGGCGCGCCTCGGTAATCCCATCAGAATACATTATCACACGATCACCCGGCTGCAATTGCACAGGGAACTGGTCGTATCTGAATTCTTCAGACAGGCCGATCGGAACATTGCCATTCTCAAAGACATCAAGGGTTCCGTCGCTTCTTTGAACCAGCAGTGGCGTATGCCCGGCCCGGCAACAGCTAAGAACCCGGCTTTTAACGTCTAAAACTGCATAAATCATGGTAAAATACTGGTAATTATTCTTATGCAGCATGAATTCATGATTAAGCTCGTCTGCAACCTGAGCTGGAGGTTTTGGAGTACCATCAGGCTGTCTGACAATACTGTTTACGCCTTCCCAGGCCGAGAGCATGCGATGAACTGTCACTGCCAGCATCGCTGACTGAATACCATGCCCGGATACATCGAGAATGAACATTGCAGTCGTATTACTGTCGAGTGAAACAACATTAAGAAGATCACCACCAATATTTTCGCAAGGCTCGTAATACCATGAAAAGTCCAAGCCCGGAATACTGATGCGCCGATCAGGCAGAAGACTGCGCTGCATGCTGCCGGCAGCTTCGAGATCTTCGCGCAGTTCTTCAAGAATGTTAATGAGTTCCTGGTTTTTCTCTTCCAGTTGTCGTGCGAGACTTTCGAGCTCAGCCTCATGAAATTTTCGATGATCGGTTTCTGATTTAAGCCGCAACATCGACCTGATTCTTGCAAGAAGTTCAAGTTCATTGATTGGCTTGGTGAGATAATCAACTGCGCCCGCCTCAAAAGCCTCTACCAGATCTTCGGTTTCTGACCTGGCGCTGACCACAAGAATCGGAATATCCTGATATTCATCGTGACTGCGAATCTCGCGTATCGCCTCAATACCGGTGATATCCGGCATCATAATATCCATCAGTATCAGGTCTATATCAGATTTTTTTTCTGACGGCACGATACCGATGTATTCGTATGCTTCAGCAGCAGAAGATGCCAGATAAATATGGCTGAAACCCTCTGTTTCAAGAATTGCCTCAAGCAGCATCAGATTGTCTGGCGCATCATCGACAACCAGAATACTCATCTTTTTGGGCACATGCTTGCTCATGACTTTTCTCCGTTTTCCGGCAGGATGACGCTGAAGCACGACCCGTGCCCAGGCTCGCTCTTCACAGCTATTTTCATGCCAAGAAGTTCAGCGAAGGATCTGGCAATGGCGAGGCCAAGACCGGCACCGCCATATTTTCGGGCAATACGATTGTCTGCCTGCTGAAAAGCCTCAAAGATAAGATCAATCTTGTCAGATTCAATACCAGGGCCCGTGTCGACAACATCGATCTGTTCAGGCCGGTTCTGTTCATCGACTTTAACCTCTATTTTCACCGGTTTGCCGGCAGAAAATTTGATAGCGTTGTCAATCAGATTCTGCAAAATCTGGCGCAGCTTTACTGCGTCAGTGAAAATAGTCTGACAGTTCTCCGGCACTGACAGCAAGATATCGATGCACTTTTCTTCGATCAGCACCTGCATAAGATCAATAATTTCATCGAGAAGCTCTCTCAGGCAAACTTCCCGGCTTTCGACTCTGAGCAGGTGGCTTTCACTGCGCGAGAAATCGAGAATGTCTACAATCAGCTTCAAGAGGGCTTCACCATTGCGAAGAATACGATCGAGATAAAGCATGTCACGCTCAGAAAATCTGTTGTCGGTATTTTTCTGCAGATGACGCGAAAACCCGATAATTGAATTCAGCGGAGTTCTGAACTCATGGCTCATTTTGGCGATGAAAATTCCCTTGGCCATGCTTGATTTTTCGGCTTCAGCCTTTGCCTGCTGCAGTTCTTCAAGCATACTCTTCTGCTCGGTTATATCACGGCTCACTCCGTATATGGCCCGGTTAGCATTATCAACAGAGCTGTTCCACAGCATCCAGCGCCAGTCGCCATTTTTCTGGCGTAATCGCATCACACGACCAAAAACATTGCGTTCGCCGAGTATCTCCCGTAATATCTGCCCATCTGGCCCGATATCGTCAGGATGAATCAGATCGCCAAGAGCCTGCCCCTGCAATTCTTCGGGTGCATAGCCCATCACATCGTGCCACTGCGGGTTGACCCGTCGAAAAAGACCGTCAAACCCGAGAATACAAAAAAGGTCGAGCGACATCTGAAAAAAACTGTTGCGTTCGCTGATCAGCTTGCGGCTTTCAGAAAGGTCACGAATGAAGCCCGTAAACAGACTGCCGGTCTCAAGCCTGACTTCGCCAACTGCCAGATCGATCGGAAAAAGTTCGCCATCTTTTCTTTGTGCATCGACTTCGCGACCAATACCGATTATGTGCGGAATTCTCGTAGTAAGAAACCGTTTCAGGTAACCGTCGTGCTTTGATCTGTGTGGCTCTGGCGCCAGCATCGAAACATTTCGCCCGAGCACCTCGCTGCAGCGGTAGCCGAACATTTTTTCGGCAGCACGGTTAAAAGCCTGAATGATGCCCCGGTCATTGATGATCACAACGCCATCGACTGCCAGATCGACAATTGTGGCCATGGTTCGCTCGCTGATCAGCAGGTTTTTCTGAGCCGCGACCAGCATATCAGAAACCTCGATTTCGCTTTCGAGGTTTTTTGCTTTAGAACATTCGCAGAGCACTTCGATAAAATCGTGCCCACCGAGCTTGACCAGAGAGAAAACAAACCTGCCAGAGAGCAGTTGATGCTCTCGTGCATCAAAACTCAAAATTCTTTCAATACGATCGAGCCGGCCATGACTGAGCTCAGAAATTTCATTTACAAACCCCTGAATCTGCAGGTCTGGATGAATATCAAACAGCCTGAACGATGCCCCTTCGCCAAGCCTGAAATGCGCAATCGCCTCTTTGTCGGCATATTGCATCTCAAAATCCAGGGCTGAAAAAATAAACAGCAAAGCTTCCTCCGAAGGGTTCTCTTTAAGTTTCCAGAATACTATACCACGGGCGGGGGTTGTGATATCATAACAGAAATTTTTCAGCCAACCACAACTTTCTTAAACGGAGAACCTGAACATGAACATGATTCCGCCAAATCCAGGCCTTAGCCCACTGGGCTCCAAGCCCGCAGTTCCGCAGAACCCCGGGATGGGCCGTCAGGAAATCACTCCGCCCAAATGCTTCGGAACCGACTATTTTGGCAAATGGAACACCCAGGGTATGACTTTTGAATCAATGAAAGTCGACCACCCTGACTATCAGCAGAAATGCGCCAACTGCCCCCTTTTCGAGCGCTGTTACATGGTCAACCACATCAGACTGCTGCGCATCAAGAAATAAGAGAAACCGACAGACAAGGAAGGAATCGCCCATGCGAGCTTACGATATCATCAAGAAAAAACGTGACGGCCTGAAGCTGAACCAGGCTGAGATTGCTGCAATAATAAAAGGCTTTGTCGACAACACCGTACCCGATTATCAGATGGCCGCTTTTCTGATGGCCGTTTATTTCCGCGGCATGGATGAAGAAGAAACCTACTGGCTGACTGAGTGCATGCGCACCAGCGGCGATGTAATCGACCTCAAGGGCATCGAAGGTTTCACCGTCGACAAACATTCGACCGGTGGCGTTGGTGACAAGACCAGCCTCGTTCTTGGCCCGGTTCTTGCCGCTCTCGGCCTCAAGGTTGCCAAAATGTCGGGTCGTGGTCTTGGCCATACCGGCGGCACCATCGACAAGCTTGAAGCAATCAAGGGCTTTTCGTGTGAACTTTCGACCCCTGAATTCATCAAGGCTGTCAACACTACCGGCGTTGTCATTGTCGGTCAGACCGGCAATCTCGTGCCGGCCGACAAAAAAATCTACGCTCTGCGCGATGTAACTGCCACGGTAGATTCGATTCCTCTTATCGCAGCCTCGATCATGTCAAAGAAACTGGCAGTGGCCAACAAAGGCCTCGTGCTCGACGTCAAGGTCGGCAGCGGTGCTTTTATGAAGAGCCTCGACGACGCCCGCGAACTCGCCAGACTGATGGTGAAGATCGGCAAGCAGGCCGGCCGCAAGGTCACAGCCGTAATCTCGAACATGGATGAACCGCTCGGCGAAATGATCGGTAATTCAGTTGAAGTAATCGAAGCCATCGAAACCCTTCGCAATAAAGGGCCAGAAAGCTTTGCCACCCTGATCAAAGCTCTGGCAGCGCAGGCCCTGGCCCTGGCATCTGACCTCAGTCATGAAGCCGCCGAAGCAAAGGTCAGCGAAGTTCTCGAAAACGGTCAGGCCTACAAAAAGCTGCTCGAAATGGTTAAAATTCAGGGCGGTGATGTATCGATGATCGAAGATTACCGCAAACTGCCGGCTGCTGAAAAAACCGTCGAACTGAAAGCCGACAAAGCAGGCTACATCAGCCAGATTCACTGCGAAGAAATCGGCCTGGCAGCTATGATGCTCGGCGCCGGTCGCGAAACCAAAGAATCTAAAATCGATATGGGCGTCGGCCTCAAGCTGATCAAACATGTCGGCGACCAGGTCAAGGCCGGCGATGTAATTGCAGAGCTCTATGTTAACCCGAAGAGAGACAATGATAAAGCCGTTGACCGTCTGCGGGCCGCAATCACCATCAGCCCACAGCATGTGACTCCGCAGAAACTCATTCTCGACATCATTTCGTGAGTAGAAACTATGTCAGGTTGCACCAGTAATGCCGCGTTGCGGCTGGCTTTTGAAGAAAGCGAAGCCGCAACGCTATCGAAACACGCCTGTCTGGCCAGAAACTCGCGCGGCCGTGAGTTTCCTGAGAAAGACTGCTTTATCCGCACCTGCTTTCAGCGTGATGTCGACCGCATTATTCACAGCGAATCATTTCGCCGCCTGAAACACAAAACCCAGGTCTTTCTGTCGCCCACCAATGACCATTTCAGAACCAGACTTACCCACACTCTCGAGGTGGTCTGTACTGCCAGATGTATTTCCCGCTGCCTCGGCCTGAACGAAGACCTGACCGAGGCCATCGCGCTCGGGCACGATCTTGGCCATACGCCTTTCGGGCACAGCGGCGAAGAAGTTCTCAACGAGATCAGCGAAACCGGTTTTCATCACGCCTCGCACAGCGTCAGAGTCGTCACCCGACTCGAAAAAAACGGTGAGGGTCTCAACCTGACAAAAGAAGTCGTTGACGGCATTCTCAAGCACAGCAAAGGCAAGCACGGTTCGGCTACCATTTCAGAGCAGTCCAACCTGCCGCTTACGGTTGAGGCCCAGGTAGTACGTATAGCTGACCTGGTGGCTTACATCAATCACGATATCGATGACGCGATCAGAGCGGGCATCATCACCACCGCCGATCTGCCGCAGGAAGCCCACAAACTTCTTGGCGAAAGGCATTCGGTACGTATTCACACCATGGTTCGCAACATCGTCGACAACAGCATCGACAGCAATGTCATAAAAATGAGCCCTGAAGTCGAACAGGCAACAGCGGCCATGAAAAAGTTTTTATACAATGATGTCTACACGCGCCCTGAAATCGACGTGGCAGTTCAGAGATCAAAAAACCTTCTGAGGCAGGTTGCTGACTGGTATACCCGGCACCCTGACGATCTGTTGAAACACATCAAGCACCCTGTTCCGGAAGGTCAGAGCATCAACCGTACGCTTGTAGATTATCTGGCAAGTATGACCGATGATTTTGCGCTGCGCCGATTTCAGGAAATCTTTGTTCCGCATTACTACAGTTTTCCTGACAGCAAACCCCGAAAAGCGGAGAAGAAAAGCTAGCCATGCTCTCAATCAGCAAAAAGATTTTTTCCGGCTTTGGCTTCGTGTTGTTGATCTGTATTGGTGTTTCTGGTCTCGCCGGTTTCAACATGCTGAAGCTGCGCGATATGATCGACTATCTCAAGGGCAACTACACAACTGCCATGCTGAATTCACAGGAGATCATGGCCAATGTTCACCTCAGCGCCACCTCAATCACCGAGCTGATCAGATCGTTGCGTAATCGTGACGAATTGATTTCTTTCTATAATTCAGCCAAGGAAAGTGCCTTTTCGCGACTTGAAAATATCGATGCAAACCTCAAAGACCCTTTTCTCAAAGACGCGCCCAATGTCATCGCCTTCAAGCAGACAACCGAATCAAATCTTTTTGAGCTGTTCGACCTGTGCGATAACTATCTGATGTTGCCAGCCGGTCAGGAATTAAACCCTGCGAGTGTTACCGAGCTTCTGACTGCAATTCGCGACAAAGAAATCGAACTGACCTTGAAATGTCGCGGTCTTTGCGAGACCCTGTCGAATTATTCACGCCAGATGACTCAGAAAAATGTCAGCTCGATGTTCGATATCATGGGCTATGTGGTTAAACTGCTGCCTGTGGTGCTGCTGGTTTTTGGCTTTGGGTTCACGATGTTCATTTCCAACGGTATCTCGCGCCCTCTCGAAAAGATTGTCAGTTCAATGTCTGAAGCGGAAAAGGGCCATCTGAATACCCGCCTGAGCTTCGACTCTCACGACGAGTTTCAAAGAGTTGCCGAGAGTTTCAACCGTATGCTCGAGGGCATCTGCCAGATGATTTCGAAGGTTCTCGAAACCAGTGACGATCTTGCAACCAGTTCACAGCAGCTCAGCTCAGCCTCGGTCGAATCGGCCGCGACGCTTCTCGATATCTCCAAGAACGTAAACGGCATCAACCATTCTTCGCTCGAAATTTCAAATAATCTTGAAAAAACGACCGCTTCGGTTGAAAGTTTTTCTGAATCGGCTCAGAAGGTGGCCACTCTTGCTGCAACTGCCGTTCAGGCAGTCAGTGTTACAACGCAGGCAGCCGACAAAGGCGGCAAAACCGTTAAAAAGTCTGTCGAAATGGTCGGCAAGATTAAAGAGTCGGTTGATATCGCCACACAGGTTATTCTCGACCTGAACTCTGCCTCACTGCAGATCAGCGAAATCGTAAACACCATTACCGCCATTGCCAGCCAGACAAACCTTCTTGCTCTTAATGCCGCAATCGAAGCGGCAAGAGCCGGTGAACAGGGCAAAGGTTTTACAGTCGTAGCCGGTGAAGTGAGAAAGCTTGCCGAAGAATCGGCAGAAGCTGCAGAAGCTATCGGAACCCGCATCGAGAATATTCTCACCAAAACCCAGAACGCGGTTGACTCAATGACTCTTGGTCGCGGCAGGGTTGACGATGGGATTCGCATCATCAGAGAAGTTTCGACAAGTCTCGACAACATCATTGATAACGTCAACGACGTCAACAAGAAGATCACAGAGATCAGTGCCATTTCGAGCGAGCAGTCGGCAAACTCTCTGGCCATGACCAGAACGATCGAAGATATCACCAGTCTGACCAAAATTACTTCAGAAAGACTCGGTATCGTCGCCACATCGGTTGAACAGCAGACAACCACGGTTTCTCAGGTATCAAGCTCGACTGAAGATCTCGCAACCCTGGCTGATGAACTGCACCTGCTGGTATCGCGGTTCACAATAAAGAAATAAAAACTGCGAAACCCGTCAGCTAAACCCTGCCAGGCGCATTACCACAGGCATTAATACAGCCCAGGCAACTACCGCCCCGACAGCAACAAGAGCCCGGGCACTCAAACTGGCGATTCTCTGTGGATTCATGGCAGTAAAATAAACCGCCAGAGCCAGCAACAGACTTAAGACCAGCGCGGCCAGATCAAAATTGTAGCCGTAAGACAGCCATCTGAACAGGCAGTTCAGGGCCGATGCAAAAAGTATAACGTCACAGAGCATTACCAGCCAGCCGGTCAGCCAACGCTTCCCATAGGCTTTTTCGCTAAGCACAGTTACAGAACCGGCAGGAGTTTCGCCATTCATTTCAGCTTCATTCATGATGTCTGATTGTAGCGCAACAACGCAGCCTTTTCAACAGCAAAGTATCATCGCTGTTTGAAATGTGACCATTAATACGCTATAATGCGAAAAATTAAAGTTACAGGCAGAATGCATGGCCAACCCTAAAAACACCTATGCGCAGCGACATTATGAGTCAGCCCTTGATTTTTTTGACCAGGGTCAGTATGACAAGGCCATGCAGCAGATAGAAAAAGCCATTCAGCAGTCACCCGGCAACCCCGATCTGTATGCGACAAAAGGCATTTTTTTACACCGCATGAACAACATGGTGCATGCTATTGAAGCTTATCAATCAGCATTGCGGGTCGCACCAGACCATTCCTTTTCACACTACAACCTCGGCCTCATCTACATGAAGCAGAACAAGGCTCTGCAGGCCATTCAGGAATGGGAAGCCGTTATCAGAGCAAAACCCCGCGATGTCGACGCAATCTTCAATATCGCCGTAGCCCTCGCACACCTCGGAAAAAGCAAACAGTCCGTGCCATTTTATAAAAAAGTGCTTGAAATTGACCCGAATCACATACAGACACACCAGAACCTTGGGGTCATTTATCGTGATGAAGGTAACTTTGCGCTGGCCAAAAAACACTTCGCGAGGCTGAAAGAACTCGACAGCACCTTTATCGAAGTTGTCGAAAACGAAATCATGAAGTGCGAAGAACAGGAATTTCTGCAGAACCTTGCCAGTTCAAACCAGCAGCTCTCAGAGACAGTAACCCACGTTACCGGCAATGAAATGGCAAATGCCCTCATCGCCATTATCGGAGAAGATTTTAATCTGGCTCTGAATCTGGCTGACGAAAGCCTGGCATTGAACCCGGCCGACCTGCAGGCACTTCTGATCAAAGGGCAGGCTCTCCAGGGTCTTTCACGCAGTTCAGATGCAATTGCGGTCTTTATGCGGGCACTCGCAGAAGCACCGGATTCAACCGATGCCATGTTCCATCTTGGCAACATCTTTCTGGGCCTTGGCGAGCTCGTGAAGGCCCTGGAGTATTTCACCCAACTGAAAAAACACGATTCAGAATACCCGCTGGTTGATGAAAACATCAACAGTATAAAAGCGAAACTGCCACATCAATGAACAGCCGAAGCCTTTTAAAACCAGGCATCAGAGCCAGACTGACAATAATCATTCTTCTGATTTCCCTGATTCCACTGGCTTTTCTGGGCTACCAGGCCTACTTCAACCAGAAAAAATTTATCACCGAAGAGGTTACCGCCAGCCATCTTGAGCTTTCTAACACCCTTGCTCACGGGATTTACGAAAACCTCGAGTTTACGCGTCGTCTGCTCAATGCAATCGGTGAACTGGAAGCGGTAAAATCCCTGAACCCGGCTGTTTCAGAAGATTTTTTCAACGCCCTGATGCGGCATTTCGCTTTCTTTAAACTGATGTATCTTATCGACAGCGAACGAAACATCATTGCCACAACCGATGCAGCCACAAAACTGCCTGCCGACTGGCTTTACTCAAAAGCAATCAGACGCAGTTACCAGGGCTCACTCTCTGAAGTTGTTACCTCAGCCGATGGCATGCCTTTCATGACTCTTGAATCGGTGATCAAATCGCCAGAAAGACTCGGCATAACCGGCGTTCTCATTTCTGAGGTGAACCTTTCAAGCATACGCGACCTGCTGCGCAATGCCCTGAAAAACTCAAAATCGCAGGGGCTGGTTCTTGACGAAGCCGGTTCGGTGATAGCCAGATCTTCTGAAGAATCCAGAACTCTCAATATTCCACTCTCAGAAACCATCGACAGTGATCTCACACGCCTGCGTGACATTGACGGAGAGCCATATCTGATTACTGCGGTATCACTGAAAAAATTCGATTTTTATCAGGCTCCGAACTGGACAATAGTACTGCAGATACCCGAGAGAATCGCTTTCGACGCAGTTTATAAATTCAGAGCCCGAATAATCAGAATTCTCTCACTGACAGCGATCATTTCAATCTTTCTGGCGGTATTGCTTGCAAGGGGTTTTACCGCTCCACTTTCGAATCTGATTAATGGCGCCCGACAAATAAGCGGCGGCGACTTTGAACACCGTATACAGCCAATGTCCAGCGATGAAATCGGCGAACTGACAACGACCTTCGACGAAATGCGGGTGAATCTGCGCACCACCAAGGCCGACCTTGACTATCGCATTCTGCAGCTTTCGACCCTTTATGAAGTTGGCAAAGCCATCAGTTCTGAACTCGACTTCAGAAAACTGCAGAATATGATTCTAGAAATTGTCGTCAAGGTCGTCAAAGCCGAAAAAGGCTCGCTGATGCTGCTCGACGACGCCGAAAAGAATCTTACCATCGGCGTGGCGGTTGGTCTCAGCGAAGAAATCACCCGTGATACACGACTGGAAATCGGCGAATCGGTAGCCGGCTGGGTTGTAAAAAACCGTCAACCGCTCTTTGCCAGGAATGTCGAAACCGACGCCACCTTTCAGAGCATCAAAAAGAAAAATATCCGCACCGGCACAATGATGTGTGTGCCACTTACGGCTAAAGACAAGATTCTCGGCACCCTCAACATTTCACGTTCAGAGCCAGACAGCTTCTCTGAAAAAGATTTCGAGCTATTCATCAATCTCGCAAATCAGGCAGCAATCGCCATCGATAACGCCAGACTGTATCGTTATGCAGTCACCGACGAGATGACCAGGCTTTACAACCACCGTTATTTTCAGCAGCGCCTCGATGAAGAAATTCAACGCGCCGACCGCTACGAAAACCATGTTTCACTGATCATTCTTGATGTCGACCATTTCAAGAAATTCAACGACACTTTCGGGCACCCCGAAGGCGACAGAGTTCTCAAAACGGTTGCCCGTCTTATCGAAAAGAATGTGCGCGAAATCGATATTCCGGCACGTTACGGTGGTGAAGAATTTGTCGTAATCTGCCCTGAAAAGAATGGTGAGGGTTCACTTATCCCGGCTGAGCGTATCAGAACCGCTATCGAGGGCTTTGACTTCAGAATCAACGGTGAACGTGTTCCTCTGACCGTTTCTCTCGGTGTAAGCTGTTACCCGGATGCGGCAAAATCCAAGGCCGATCTGATTCAGAAAGCCGACTTTGCGCTCTATTACTCAAAGCAGCATGGCCGCAATCAGGCGACTCTCTATAACCCGGTCATGAACCGCAACGAAAGCTGAAGCAAAACCGCTCAGGCCTGGCGGCGACGCAGCAGAAATTCTGCATATTCCCAGTCTGAGCGGGTATCGATATCAACAGACTCTTCAGCAGACATCGCATAGCAGCCGTGCCTGGCAAAATCATAGAGACTACGGTGCTCGGCCAGCCATTCGTATCTGACCAGATAGATCGCGCCATTCTCAATATATCTGACCGGAATCTGGTCGGTCGGGCAGATGATCCCTGCGTTACTTTCAGGGGTGGCATGATGGTTTTCGTTCACTCTGAACATCCACTCAGGGTATTGCTCGACTGCAACCATTGAAGAAAGACTGTTAAAACCGCCGGCAAGAAAAGTTTCAACCGCTGCGGCAATATGTCTGACACTCAACAGTGGCGAAGTCACCTGCAGAAGTGCAACGACTCCGGGGTTTTCTTCTTTAAACAGCTTTTTCAGCTCAGTAATCGCGTGCAAAAGAACATCGAGTGAAGAAGCCTGGTCACCTGAGAGATCAGCAGGTCTGATAAAGGGAACCAGCGCGCCGGCTGCCTTGCCGTCAGCGGCAATCTGCGAGTCATCGGTACTGAGAAGCACGCGACTGAAACAGTTAGACTCGACTGCCTTGCGGATGGTGCGCACTGTAAGTGAATCGCCATCGGCAAACGGCATGGCATTCTTTCGCGGCAGTCTTTTTGAACCGCCGCGGGCCGGGATTACCGCCCAGATCGGGAGATCAGTATTTGAGCACCGAGAAGATACTGCTGCTGTCAAAACGATCGCGACCTTTCAGAAATTCGAGCTCGATGGCAAAAGCAATGCCGGTTACCTGCGCACCAATGTCCTGAAGAAGTTCAACAGCTGCCAAAGCTGTGCCGCCGGTCGCGATAAGATCATCGACAAGAAGCACCTTTTCGCCTCTATTTACCGCGTCGGCATGAATTTCGATAGCGTCAGTGCCGTATTCAAGGCTGTATTCACGACGAATCTTTTTGCATGGCAGTTTGCCTGCCTTGCGGATCGGCACGAAGCCGATACCGAGTCTGAGAGCAAGAGCTGCACCGATAATAAAACCGCGTGATTCAATGCCGCAGACATGGCTGATGCCTGAATTGCGGTATTTGTCGGCAAAGATGTCAATCAGGCAGGCAAAAGCCTTCGGATCATTGAGAAGAGGGGTAATATCCTTGAAAATAATGCCCGGCTTGGGGAAATCGGGAACATCTCTGATAAAAGCATTTAAATCCATATTTTCCTCAATTTTCATCAAGTTTTTTCTGCTCACCCGAAAGTTTTTTTGTCAGTTTCTGGTAAGTGACCATATGCGGTTCAAGCAGTTTGTGTCTGAACTCGTCTTTTTCATATTTTTTCACCGCCAGCTGGCCAAGTTTCAGCAAAAGCTCATCACGGCGTTTAGAAAACTTTTCAGCCTGTGAGGCAGTGGCTTTTTGCTCCGGCGATTTCGAGAAAAGGCTTTTCAGCTGCCCAAAAAAGCCCTCTGGTTTGGCACCGGCAAGCTTTTCTTCCTGTTCGGTATATTTCTGAATGAAAAAGTTCATTCTGAGAATCTCGTGACCAATACTCAGCATGTCGGCATACTCTATTTCGCCGGCCTGATAGACATCAAACATTATCCGGCCGATTTCTCTGCACAGCTCATCGAGTTCCTTTTTCAGATCGGTTACTGAAAAATTAAGAGCGGCGCGGTTTGACAGACCGACAGCCTCTTCTTTGCCCTTGCGAAAAAACCGGGTAACCGTTGATGCAAGATCTTCCGGCTTGTCGCTTTCAGCTGGCTTGCCATCAATTTTTCCGTCAGCCGAACGACCCGCCTCTTCGGGCTGAACTATCAAAGTTCTGGTCGGTGGTTCGGCCCCGAACTTTTCTTCCATCAGCTTGAGAGCTTTCTGGGCGGTCTCCTTAAAAACCCCTTCACCAGAGGTTCCGAGTCCTTTGAGAAAGCCATAAGCACATGAATCATGGTAATTGGCCAGAGCAACAATGGCTTTAACACGAGTTTCGGCATGGGTAGCCGCCCTCGCTGTTTCAAGCAGCAACTCTATCGCTTCACCCGCCTGAATATGCGAAAGGGCATAAATGGCGCTGCCTTTCATCCACTCTTCGGGTGACTCAAGCATCTTTCTGAGCTCAGCGAAGACCTTTTCCTCGCCAAAAGTCTGCAGGGCCTTGGCAGCAACAGCTCTGATACGATTATCGGGGTCAGATAGAGCCGAAAAAAGCGCCGGAATCGAATCTTCGGCCTTCAGAATTTCCAGCGCTTCAATGGTATTGGAACGCACCCGGTTGTCAGAATCTGAGAGAAAGCGGCTGAGAATACCGGCTTCGTCCTTTTTTAAAAAACCGGCAAGACAACTTATCAATGCTGCACGCACGAAGGTATGTTCCTCTGTCCCGAGCATCTCGACAAGCTGATCTTTAAAATCAGCTCTGTTGCTGGCTTTCACTTCCATTACCGCGGCAAGACGATCCTGATAATCGCCTGAAACAAGTTTTTCTGCAGGATCGACGGCAGCCGTCTCACCACTGGCGGTTTTGAGAAGCTTTTCGGTTTTTCGTATCTTGTCTATGGCTTTTCTGGCAAAAAATCTGACCGCAACATTCTGATCCTGGGTTGCTTCGATCAGATTCAGCAGAATTTCTTCGCGCACCGCCCGGTCAGGAAAATCGAGCTTCATCAGCGTCATCGCTGAAAGAGCCCGCAGATCGTCATCGCTGTTTGTCAGATCTTTAAGAAGTTTTTTTACCTTGATATCCATCGTTTGCTTCCATTCTGCAAAATCAGTCAGCGGGGCCGCCCTTGATTTTTTCGGCCAGAGCCTCAATCAGTCTGGTGATACGTTTATTGCCATGCCCGCTCTTTGCGGCCTGCTGCAGAATCGCCTCAGCCTCGCTGATCTTCTTGAGATGAAACTTACCTAACGCCAGATAGTAACCGGCTTCGGCGTTTTCCCGATCTATTTTCAAAAGGCTCTCGAGCTGTGAACACCCGGCATCATAGTGGCCAATCAGAACATTCGCCACACCAAGATCATGGTAAATGCGCTTCTTCATTTTAGCAGAAGCTTTGAGTTCGCCGGCGGTAAATCTTGAATAGACCCTGATCAGGCCGCTCCAGTTCTTAAGCTGCCTGAAAACCTTGCCAAGCAGGAAATTGCCGCGCGCGTGGTCTGGAGCCTTGTCGATAAAAGTCTGCAGATACTCGCGTGCCTGTTCGTATTTTTCCTGGTCAGCAAACATGATGCCCATATAGAGAAAGACATTCGCCGGAGGCTGCTCTTCGGTTTCAAGAACCTTGTTGAATTCGCTGATTGCCTTTTTGTATTTACCAATATTGTATGCTTTAAGACCCTGGCGATAATGCCCTGAGGTCTTGCGGCCTTCAGAGTCAGTTTCTTCACTGTCATCGCCTTCGCCGTTTTCGTCAACCCCGGGGGCGGGCAGATCCAGCAGGCCGGAGCCAAAATCTATGCCGGAATCAGGCAATTTCGCTTCTTCGCCGGTTTCAACCGGCTCTTCATCGGTGGATGCCGACTCAGAAACATCTTCAACAGAGGGTTCAGGCGGCAACGGTTTCGGTTTTTCCTCGACTTCCATGGTTTCAAGACTCTTGAGAAGTTCTTCGGGCATGTTTTCGCCCTGATCAAGAATTTTGACACTGCTGATAAGTGACGGAACCAGCACAGAAACCTGATGCTCATGCCGCACATGCGCAAATCTTTCGACGAGATCATCGAGAATTTTGCGGTCGCCGGCTTTGATAAGAACTTCACTGAGGGCCTGAATAACGCCGGGGTCTTTCTGTTCAAGCCTGGGCGCCACCGATTTAACTCCTTCAACACCGCCAATAGCGGCAACAGAATTAAGAAGAGCCTTTACAACCTGAAGGCGGCGATCTTTGACATGCAGTTTGATTGCCGACATCGCCTCTTCAACAGGATGAAAGGCAAAAAAGTTCATGCAGGCCTCAAGGTTGGGAGCGGCCCGCTCGGTTTTGAGCAGACCAAGAATTTTTTTGTGGGGAAAGTTGGAAATGCGTGCCGCCATATCAATAGCGTGCTTTCTGATCCATTTATTATTGTCTGACAGCGCGCGTTCGAGCTGGTTACAAACAAAGTCCGAAGGATAATTTCTCAGAGACTGAATCATTCTCTTGCGCACCGCTTCGTTCTGGTCGGCAACCAGAATGGCAGCAAGATCCTGATAGTCGGTCGGAGGGATCATGCCAAGAATAAACGCCGCACTGCGTCGCAGCTGAACATCGCTTGACTCGACCATTTCCCGGATTTCGGGCTTGATTTTTTCAGGGTCGAGCCTGGCGAGGGCGAGAATAGAATTGGCTCTGATACGGTTATTCGGGTCGTGCAGAGAAGGTTCTATGCGACTTCTGATTTCATTTTCAGGAAGATTCAGATTCCCGACCGCCTCGATCGAATTGGCGCGCAATCTGGCGTCTCTTGCCTGCAAGCCCTGATCAAATATGCCCAGAAGGGTTACACTTCTAAACCTCGCGAGAAATGAGATCATCAGCGCTTTACGGCGCAGATCTTCATCCTGATGGTATTTTTCGATGAGAATAGGAATCGAGTCAAGCTCGCGCATGATACAGAGAAGACGAAGAATCGTCATCGAGATCCATTCATCCGGGTCTGAGATGAATTCGCACATGGCGAGAGCGGCTTCTTTACCGCCGATATTGAACAGACTGTTGGCGGTCTGAAAGCGGACATGCCGGTCCGGGTCAGCGAGATACTGTTTGAGCTCGGCCACCAGTGCCGGCTTTTTCCGGCTGCCCAGGCATTCGACAATGATTTCACGATGCGCTGATCGCTGGTTTTTAAGAAGTTCAAGCAGATAGGTCTGAATTTCGTCGCTGTCAAAACGGTTTGCAGCAACTATGGCTTCTTCCTGATCCTGGTGGGTCTGAAGATAACTGTAGATAGAACCTGCCGATTGCGCCATGCCAACTTCAGCCATCAACATCACCAGTCTGGCTTTTATCGCTTCTGAAAATTTACCGCCGAGGTGATTATTTACTGCATTCGCGATTTTTTCACGAATATCTCTGATTCTTTTCTGAGCTATTTCGTTCATTCTTCCAACTCCTGCAGCAGACTTTTAACAATAGCCTGGTCGATACTGTCATCGCGCATCAGTCTTTCGAGTGTATCTTTGAAGGTAACGCAGCCTTCGCGACGTGCCATGATCATCGCCGTATTCAGCTGATTGTATTTTTTGTCGCGAATCAGGTTGCGAATCCCTGAGGTGGCAAGCATGAGTTCGTAGGCCACTCGTGGCGGCTGAAAAGGATCAACGCACGGAATCAGCATCTGCGAAAAAATGCCGATCAAACTCAGGCTCAGCTGCGACCGGGCTTCATCCTGTTTACCGGGTGGATACATGCTGACGATGTGTTCAATGGTCTGCGCCGCACCCATGGTCGGCAGCGAAGAAATGACAAGGTGGCCGGTTTCAGCTGCCATCAGTGCCTGTTCAACAATCGAGCGGTCTTTAAGTTCACCGATGACCATTACATCAGGATCTTCGCGCAGCGAATTGACAAGCGCCTCAGAATAGGTATTGATGACTTTGCCGATCTCTACCTGCGTGAATACTGCCTGATTCGGGGTATAAATAACTTCGACCGGGCTTTCCATGGTAATGATATGTCTGGCAAAGCGTTTGTTTATCGCATCAGCCATTGCCGCAACCGTCATGGTTTTTCCTGAACAGGCGGGGCCGGTCACCAGGAACAGGCCGCGTGGCCGGGCAGCTATGCCGATAAGTGCTTCTGGCAGTCGCAGCTCTTCGATCGTCGGAACTTTTGAAGGAATAAAGCGGAATGACCCGGCAAGACCTTCGCGCTGCTGAAAGATATAGTATCTGATGCGAGCCCGATTGAACTTATATTGAAATATCGAGTTCACGAAAAATTTCGAGCGCAGGTCTTCCTGCTGGGCGGCATCGACAATCGGCAAAAACAGGTCATACATCTGCTGAGGTGCAAGAGCTTCGTCTTCAGAGATTATCAGATGCCGGTTAACTCTGAACGATGGCGGAGCGCCGGGTTTAAGAATCAGGTCACTGGCACCGAGCTCGATGGCCCGTTCAAAATATTCGAATACTTCCGGTCTCATGCTGCACCTCCCGAGCCTTCGGGTTCTTCAATCTTGCGTTTAACAAATGCCTTGTTGTTTGCTCTCATCAATGCTTCGTTTTTATCGACCTTACCGCTGTTTACAAGTTCAACAAGAGAGTTGTCGAGCGATACCATACCGGAACCCGAACCTGATTCCAGATACGAATGAATTAGATGAACGCGGTTTTCGTTGATAAGACCACGCACCGCCGGTGTGTTGATCAGAATTTCGAAGGCAGCCAGGCGACCTCGACCCAGGCGTCTCGGAACCAGCGTCTGGGTGACAACTCCCTGCAGATGCGAAGCAAGCCGACCAAGCACCTGCGTATGCAGATTCTGGGGAAAAAGGTTAACAAAACGATCGATAGCCTGAATAGCCGTGTTGCTGTGCAGAGTCGCAAAAACCAGCTTTCCTGATTCGGCGGCCAGCAGCGACATTTCGACCGCATCGGCATTGCGCAGTTCGCCGACCATCAGCACGTCGCAGTCCATTTTAAGGGCGCCCCTGATGCCTTCTTCAAAACTGAGACAGTCGACTCCGACCTGTCTCTGGCTGATCAGGCTCATATCGTCTTCGAACAGGTATTCGATAGGGTCTTCGACAGTAACTATCGTTTTATTGTAGGTACTGTTGATGTGGGTGATAAAAGTCGACAGGGTCGTTGATTTACCTGCACCGGTTGCACCGGTTACCAGAATGATACCGCGCTGCCGGTCAGCCAGCCTGCGGCCAGACTGGGGCAATTCGATGTCGTTGAATGACAGATGTTTGAACGGAATAACCCTGAATACGGCGTTACCACCATGCAGATCGTTGAAAAGATTGACACGGAAGCGTGCATTCTGGAAGCTGAAGCCAAGATCGAGCTTGCGATGTTTGAGGAAATTCACCAGCTGCAGATCGTCAAGGATCGACTCAAGCATTGCCTCATAATCAGGCACAGAAATGACGGGCATATCTTTGATAAGCCGCATTGCACCATCTATTCGCAAAATGGGAGGGTAGCCGACCTTAAAGTGCAGGTCAGACGCACCTTTTTCGACACAGAGTTTCATCAGCTCAAAAATCATGATTCCTCCAGCCCCTGTTCTTTGATTGCCCTAAATACTTCTGATACGGATAATCAGTTTTGGATTCTAACAGAAAAACACATTTTTTTCCCGAAAAAATGACTTTTGCCATTGTGGTGCACACCTGCTATAATTCGTTTCTGTTGTTTTCAAGAAAAAATTACCGTGTGGGCAGCAAATGATCGAATTACAGGGCGTTACCAGGATTTTCCCGAACGGGGTCAGAGCATTGAACAACATCAGTCTGACCATAAATCCGGGTGATTTTGTTTTTCTCGTCGGTCCTTCGGGCGCGGGTAAAAGTACTTTTCTGCGCATGCTTTTCCGCGAAGATGTGCCGACTGAAGGCAAAATACTCATCGATGGCAAAGATATCACCACAATGCCCGAGAACCGGGTACCTTATCTGCGCCGCAACCTCGGCATCGTCCTCCAGGACTTTCAACTGTTGAAACGCCGAACGGTGGCCGAAAACGTCGCCTTTGGCCTGCGGGTGGTGGGGGCCTCGGCTTCGATTATCAACACCCGCGTCCAGGAAGCCCTCGAACAGGTCGGCCTCTCACACAAGCGCCGCATGTTCCCAACTGAGCTTTCCGGTGGCGAACAACAGCGTGTCTGTATCGCCAGGGCCATTGTCAACAACCCGCTGATACTCATTACCGACGAACCCACCGGCAACCTTGACCCGATGATTTCGCAGGAAATCATGCAGCTTTTTCTCGAAATAAATTCGCGCGGCACAACCGTGGTGATGGCCACCCACAACCACAACCTGGTAAACAAGCTGCGCAAAAGGGTTCTTGCCCTTGTCGACGGGCAGATCGTCAAAGACGAAGCATGCGGAACCTACGCTTATGAATAAACGAATCCGGAGCTTTTTCTGATGTCTTTAGCCAACCTGAACTTTTTTATGAGCGAAGCCGCGACCAATCTGCGCCGGTCAGGCATGATGTCGTTCATAACCATATCAACCATAGGCATTGCACTGATCATGATGGGCGCTTTTCTGCTCGCTACCATGAACATGGAATCATTTCTTTATCAGATGCAGGCTGAAGCTCTGGTGACCGCATACCTCAAGCCCGAGGTCTCGATTTCTGATGCCAAAACGCTCAGCCTTCGTCTCACCAGTCTTGAAGAGATCGAGAATATAATGGTCGTCACTCCTGAGCAGGCGGCCAAAGAGTTGTTCAGCAACCCTGACGACCAGCAGTTGATGCAGATCGGCATAACTCCCGAAGAAAACCCGCTGCCAACCACACTGCGAATGAAAGTCAAGGCCGGCACACAATTACCGCCGCTTCTGGAAAGACTCAAATCAGAACCACTGATCGACAACTTCAGCTATGGCGAAGAGCTTTTTCAACAATTTCAGGGTCTGTCGCATCTTTTGTGGGTCACCAGCCTGGTAATCGTGATCATGCTGGGCCTCGCCTCCCTGTTCATCGTTTACAACACCGTTCGCCTGACTCTCTACATGCGCCGTGAAGAAATTATCATCATGAAGCTGGTCGGAGCGACCAACTGGTTCGTCAGGGGCCCGTTCATCGTTGAAGGTTTCATTCAAGGCATGGTTGGCTCGTTTCTGGCAATCATCGTTCTGTTTGCCACCTATCGCTTTGCCCTTGGCAAGCTCGCCGAACTTATTCCATTTTTCACAGCCAGCATCGGTTTTGAACAGATGTTCAAACTTTCCGCCAAACTCTGCATGATGGGGCTTGTGCTGGGCATATCCGGCAGTCTGCTGTCGTTGCGCGACATCAACAGATTCAGCAAATCTACGCCAGAAGGGGTCTGAAATGCCCTTGTGCCGTCTCAGAGAAGCCTTCTGTCTTTTTGTTCTGTTTCTGATATTTCCGGTTGTTCTGCCTGGCGCTCCAGCGCGAACAGCAAACACCGAAGAACTGCAGAACGAAATTGCCGCGATTAATCTGCAGCTTGACTATCTTAAGCTTAAAGTCAGCGACAGCCAGAAAAAAACCCGGTCTCTCGAAGCCCGCATCAAGGAAAAGCAGTCAGAAGTCGCGCAGCTGAAATCTCAGATCGAGCAGCTGACCTTGAGCCAGACCGAAACAACCGCCCAGATTGCCAGGCTTGAAGAAGAGTCTAAAACCGGGCGCGAACAACTCAAGGCTTTGCTGGCGCGTTTTCGTGCCAGACTGGTGCAGTTGCATAAAATCAGACAGGGCACCCTGCTCAGCTCGGTATTTTCGGCCCGCGATCTGAACTCGTTTCTCAACCGCTACCACATGGTAAAATATCTTCTGCAGAGTGACAGCGAGCTTATCGAAGACCTTAAAAAACGTGACCGGCAGCAGAGAGCTCTGGCAACCGAGCTTCAGAAAAAACACCTGCATCTTGAAGCTGGCAAACTGGAACTCGACGAAAAGCAGAAAAAACTCAACCGCGACAACTCTGCTTTGAATGCCATGCTTTCTACCATCCTTCTCGAAAAGAAACTTTTTCTGGCCCGGGAAAAGGAGCTGGCGGGAGCCAGGGAACGTCTCGAAGACGAAATATCAAGAGCCGAGCGTTCGCTGCACACGCCTGAATTTGAAGAAGAACTGAAACAACCGGCGGTCGCACGACCAGCAATGCCACGCGCTGTCAAAGAGGGGCCCCTGCCAGGCAATGCTCCTGAGGCGGCAAAAGTAATGAAATTTATCTGGCCGGTCGAAAAAAGTTCCCGCCTCGGTTCTCAGCAGAGCGGCGACGAAAGCTCAGCGGCTCTGCTGATAAAGGTCAACGCCGAAACTGAAGTAATGGCCGCAGCCAAGGGAAAAGTCCTTTACAAGGGCACCATCAGTGGCCTTGGCGATGTCATCATTATTGGCCACCAGCGAGGTTTTTCAACTGTTTATGCCAGACTGGACAATATCTGGGTCGGATTGAATCAGATCGTTGAAAAGGGTGAAACTATCGGACAGATTGCCGGTGGACGCAACCAGGCTCTGCATTTCGAAATCCGTTTTGGCGGCAAAAAACAACTGCCACTGCCCTATCTGCCTGCTGATTCTTAAGCTCCGGCACACCGTCAGCATTTTACCCGGCAGGTGCCATAAACGCCTTCAAACACATGCAGGTCACATAAATCAAACGGAAGACAGAACTTATATTTGCCGTGAATTATTTTCAGAGCAATTGCATTAAACTTCTGGATTCCGGGTCTACGCCCGGAATGACGTTATTAAGATTCGTCCCGTGGAGCCTGCACTCGCGCTTGCCCCTGAAGGGGAAAGTCGGGTGGCGGGAATGTCGTTTTGACAGGGACACGGGCATTTTAGTGCGATCGCCCCGGAATTATTTTGTGTCTTTTGTAAAGTATTTTTCGTTGTGTTAATATTATTAACTGATAAAAACTTTGTCGGGTCTGAAGGAGCTTCATGATGGTCAGAAAATTTTTCCGCAGCATTATTATATTGGGCGTTGGTCTAGGGCTCCTGTTCGTGCTTTCGCACAACACTGCTACCGCCTCTTCCACCAATATAACCTATTTCAAATCTCTAGACCTTATCAAGAAGGTTCTTGAGCTTATCAAATCAGACTACGTCGACGAAAACATCGATGAACAGAAGCTGATCTACGGCGCCATTGAAGGCATGCTCAAAAAGCTTGACGACCCATACACCCGCTTCATGGAACCGAAAAGTTTTAAAGAAATGCAGGTCGAAACTCAGGGTGAATTCGGCGGTCTCGGCATTGTCATTTCGATCAAAGACCGCATGCTCACCGTCATCTCGCCGATTGACGACACTCCTGCTGCCCGCGCCGGCATTCTCGCCGGAGACATGATCATTAAAATCGACGGCAAAGACGTCATCGACATCGCCCTGCACGACGCAGTAAAGCTGCTGCGTGGCCCGGTCGGCAGCAAAGTCGTCATCTCTATTCTGCGCGAGGGAGAAAAGGAATCGAAAGATTACGAACTCGAACGCGAGATAATCAAGCTGCCCAGCGTAAAATACTGGGTAATTGCGCCGAATGTCGGCTATATACGCCTGACACAGTTCATTCAGACCTCATCAGAAGACCTTGAAAAGGCGATGATCGAGCTTGAAAAGAGCGGTGTCGGCTCGATCATTCTCGACCTGCGCAACAATCCTGGCGGCCTTCTTACTTCTGCTGTTGAAGTTGGCCGCAAATTCATTCCCAAGGGCGATATCGTTTCGATCAAAGGCCGCGATGGCGAAGAAAATACCTACAGTTCTTTCTTCAAATACCACCCGATGCTGCCTCTTATTGTGCTGATCAACGAAGGCTCGGCTTCGGCCTCTGAAATCGTTGCCGGAGCCATCAAAGACAACAAACGTGGTCTGCTGCTCGGCAAGAAGTCTTTCGGCAAAGGCTCGGTTCAGACTGTCATATCTCTGAACGACGGTTCGGCCATGGCTCTCACAACCGCGCTCTACTACACCCCGTCAGGTGTTAACATCCACAAGTCCGGCATCACCCCCGACATCGAAGTTGAACTGCCGAAGCTCGATGAAAGCAAACAGGAAGAGATCCGCAAAGCGGTCGAACTCGACCAGAAATACCTGCAGAAACTCAGCAACGCTCACAACATCAGAAAGCCTGAAGCTGACGTGGCATCAGCGCCGGTTAATGCCACCTCAAGTGCGATTCTCAAGGTTGAACTCAGCTCCGGCACCATTAACGTAACCACCGCCAACGGTTCTGAATCTTACAAACTCAGCGGCTTTGTCGAACCGCCCGACAGTCTTACCCAGGGCAAGCTCGAACAGTATGTAATCAATCCGTATGATACACAGTTACAGCGGGCCATCGACATTCTCAAATCGACCAATGTCTTTATGCCGCTGATGGATTCGAAAGAGCAGTAAGGAAGCAGATGAACGCAGGAGCAGCCACAACCAGACGTCGCCCCGATGCGGGCGTGACCCTGATAGAAATTCTCATCGTCACGGTTATCATCGCCCTGATGGCTGCTCTTGCTTTTCCTGTATACAAAATCGTGCAACAGCGCGAAAAAGAACGCCGCCTGAAAAAGATTCTCAATGACGTGCGACTCGCGATCTCCGGCGGCAAATCGCAACTATCTACAGTTTTGTTCAGCGAAGGCATGAGAACATTTGTCAGAGTTCATGGAATCGAAAAAATAAAAAAAGCCCATGAGCTACCACCAATTGGCAACAGCACCTATGATCCCACAGTGAACGACGCTGTAGCTTCTGCAGCAATCTCATCTTTTACTCAACGCATAGTAGAAGATGGCTGGGGTTATCCCCCAACTCCATTTCATCTGACTTACCAAGGCTACCCAGTTGTAGTTGCTACTGGATCAAGCCATCCGGACTCCCTTGCTGGAAATGTTACCCTGAACATTTCCAGACGCTTTCTGCGCAATCTGCCGCCACATCCCTTTCAAAGCTGGTATCCAAATGCCACCTGGACTTTCAGACCGGCCTACTATAATCCCAGGATTCCTGCTAATGCAGTGCCGGTTTCCTCATATACATGGGAAATCCAGCAAAAGAACTTTGATGACGGCGTTGGGCCTCTTTCAGAGAGGGTCTCACGCCGCGGCGTCATGGATATCTACTCGAGCGGTGCCGGCATCGCACTCGACGGGAGCAACACCGATGAATGGTAACAGACGCAAAGGCTTTTCACTGTTCGAAATGCTTCTGGTCGTTGCATTGCTTGGGGTTATTTCGACTGCAACTGTGCCGGTAGCAGAATTGATGTTCATCAAAACCAAAGAAACCGAGCTCGAAAACAACCTGGCACAGATCAGACAGGCTATCAGTCTCTGGAAGCGCGACTGCCGCAATGCCGTCGTCAGACAGTATGGCTATAACAACCTCCACCTGGTACCAGATTCAAATCTGTATCCGCAAGAACTCATGCATCTTGTCAGACCAGATCTCATACCTGGCGGGAAACATGACGTCCTGGACCCTGATGGGGTCACTGTAAGAGCCAGTTTTTACCCCAAACCATATCTTAACAGCATCCCAATCGACCCATTTGTCGGGGCCGCGACCTGGCGAGTACATTACGCCTCAGGAACGAATTCGTTCATATTTGAGAACGGGGCAATTGTAGGTCTGGTACCTGCGGATCATGTGGGCATATTCGATGTTTCCCCTGTCGAAAACGACGCCCCTCCGGGCAATCGAAGACGCGGTTTCGTTCAGGCCATCGACGGAACCAATTACACTGACTGGTGAGGATTTAAGCATGTTTAAAAAGGGCTTTACCATTATCGAACTTCTCATAGTGATCGCCATAATCAGCATTCTGGTCGGCGTCGCGGTGCCTTATTACAATGACTATATTACCGACGCCCGTCTCTCGGTACTCAAACAGAACGCCGCCACTTTCAGAAACTCGCTGAATCAGTTTCGTGGCGACAATCTGCGCGGCCCATTTGCGGTAAGTGTCTACAAGGGCGGGACTCTGTTGCATGCCAACCCATTATCCGGCGCAGCCGACGGATCAGAGCTGGTTTCAGGGCCTATTCAGATCATCAACAATGCTCCAACCCGTCGACAGAATATCAAATATATCCCTGCCATGCCTGTATT
>DAOQWI010000029.1:0-12991 GCA_035342015.1 Candidatus Ozemibacteraceae bacterium
GGTAAACATCGCGCTGATACTTCATGAAATCGAAAAGCAGATTGAAGGCAATGCCGTTCGAAGGCAGCGGTGGCGTCGGGTCCGGCAGGCTGTTATACGGCATCAGCTTTTTGAAGCTCTCGTATCCACTTTTGAAAAAATCGAGGCCGTTGATCGGTGGCGCCAATGTGCCTTCCCACATGCCGGCAAAACTCTGCAGAGTATGGTTGGCGGCGACCTTGGTGTTGAAAATGCTTTCAGACATGCTTGTCCAGAGGCCCTTGTATTCTTCGGAGGTGCTGGTATTGCGGCCGCGCATGAAGAAAAACTTGAGTATGCCTGCGAGCACCGGGCCAACGACCAGCGTGCGCGACTCTTTGTTCTGGCCGCCGTAAGGATAGACCCAGCTCGAAGCCGAGCGCAGATGGTCAGACGGAACAAAGCTGGACCCGGCTGCGAGGCCTGGCCAGAGATTTTTGCCGCCGGCGCCATACTGGTTGCCTTCTTCCCAGGTGTAGAAACCCTGAAATTTGGCGCCAAGAGAATATTCATGCGGCGTAAAATCACTCTGCGGCGCAAAATTTACATTGTCTTCGATCAGTTCCGGTGCCAGCACCGGCATTGCCGAGACCGAGGGCCAGCCAAGCATAAAGTGGCCGCCGGCAGCCGGGTCAAAGCCTGAGGGTATTTTGATAAAAACTGCCTCGTCGGCGGCCGCGCCTGCCGGGCCGAGAAACACCCAGCCGCGCTGGCGCAGGTGTTCTTTATCATTGATTTCAGTGCGCTCTGGAATTGTTGAGGTTACCGCCACTGAATCAGTGCCATTAAAAACGAACAGCGGGCCGGTAAAAGTTTTGCCTGCTGCGGGTGGGTGCGCATATGCCGTGTCGACGGTGCCGTCGAACTTAACGCCAAGCGCGTTGTAAGAGTCTGGGTATGGTGTTTTTTTGACAAACAGCGAAAAGCGGTTGTAAGCCCCCGGAATCATGCTGACAATGCGGAATTGTCGCGACAGGGTCGCCTGGCGCTTCAGGCCGCGGTATTCGATAGTGCATTTAACGACCAGCTGACCGCATTTTTCGATCGGGTCACGGCCGGCCTGGAACTGTTCAGGCGTGGTGTCGGGGGTGAGTGTCTGCAGATTTTCGAGGCGTATTTCCATGCCAAGGCAGGTCGGGTAGGCCCCAAGAATGCCGGGTTCCCTGAGCTCGTCGAGAGTATTGAGAAAATTCTGAAAATCATTCTGCACGTTGCCGCAGACCGAGCTGGCACCGGTCAGATCGATGCTGCCGCCGAGAGTTGCTGCCGGCTGGGTAAACAGCTGCGGGCAGCTGGTCTTTATGGTGGTTTCGAACGAGCTGCCAAGCTTGTCGCTCAACAGACGCAGACCGGAAACCGCCAGATAGTTAGCCGTTTCCGAGATCATCAGATGATGCGCCTGTGTGTTGCGCTGTCTGACAATGCTGTTGAATGAAAAAATGAAAACCGCCATCAGCATTGAAATCAGCAGCACAACGCCAAGCAGAAAGCCGCGTCGGCCGGTCGGGGCGTGAGTCAATGCTTTCCCCTGCATTCGTGGGGAAACCCTCTTTGCTACAGTTCTTGCCTTTGCGTCCAATTTCAGATCCTGATACAGCCCTTGCATGGCATATCTCGGGTGTTGCTTAACCCGGTACATTTTAACATGGTATATATATGTCTGGCGCAACAAAAAGGTTGCAGATTTTTGCAAAAAATCGCTCGCACCGGTTTGAAACAGGAGGATTAAGATGCTTAAAATTACCTGGCTTGGCCATTCGGCAGTGAAAATTGCGGGTTCAAAAACGGTTCTGATCGACCCTTTTATCAGCGGCAACCCTTCGGCCCCTTATGGCATAGACAGAATCGGTAAAGTAGATGCGGTTTTTATCACGCATTACCACGGTGACCATGTCGGTGATGCTTTTGCAATCTGCAAAAAGACTGGCGCGACTCTTGTGGCGATTCACGAAACGGCTGTTGAAGCACAGGCCCAGAAAATTACCGCCGAGGGAATGAACATCGGCGGCACGGTCAGCGTCGGTGGCGTCAAATTCAACATGGTGCCGGCTCTGCATTCTGCGGAAAAGGGCGCCCCGGCCGGGGTGGTCATCGAGATCGACGGCAGGCGTATCTATCATGCCGGCGATACCGGCCTGACTATGGAAATGAAGCTGATCGGCGAATTCTTCAAGCCTGATCTGAGTTTTCTGCCGATCGGTGATCGCTATACCATGGGTGTCGCATCAGCTGCGAAGGCGGTCGAATTCGTGCAGACGCGCCGGGTGGTGCCGATTCATTACAACACTTTCGATCTGATCAACAGCGACCCGGTCGCATTCAAAGAGAAGGTCGGCGCTCTGGCCGAGGTGCTTATTCTCAAGCCCGGTGAAGAATACAGCCTCGCTTGATTTCGCGTTTATGGTTACAGGCTCAGATCACTGCCTGCGCAGGGATGACGTGAAATCGTCGATTTTTCTATATCAATGCCGACAAGCCGCTAGATTGGCTCGACTTTGAGGTTGCTGTCGGTGAGAAGATTGATGAAGCTGACCGGCAGTTCAGCCTTGATTTTTACTTCGCCTTCGCCCCATTCCTGTGAGGATATACGCCCTATCGTCATCGCTTCGCCGATATATGGCGAACCGACCGGCAGGTAAACTGTGACATTGCGGCGGTTGCGGCGCATTATCTTCTCGATCATGCGCTTCAGGCGGTCAACATTGGTGCCCTCGGCGGCCGAAATCATTATATGGTCGGGGTAAGCCGCAGCGAGCAGTTCTTCTGAAACGCTTGCCCCTTTGTCAATTTTGTTGAAAACATAGATCCGTTCGTGGTCTGAAGCGCCGATCTGGTTGAGAACTTCGTCGACAGCAGTGAGATGCTCGCGAAACTGCGGGTCGGAAACGTCACAGACGATCAGCATGACCTCTGACTGAATGACACATTCGAGTGTGGCTTTAAAAGCGCTTACCAGACCGTGCGGCAGTTTTCGGATAAAGCCAACCGTGTCTGAAACTATGCACCAGTGCCCCTCTGGCAGTTCAACCCGGCGGGCGGTCGGGTCCAGGGTCGTGAACAGGCCGTTGCACATCTGCACGCTGCTGCCGGAAAGAGCATTTAACAGCGTCGATTTGCCGGCGTTGGTGTAGCCAACAAGTGAAAACAGCGGTGCGAAGCGGTCGTTGCGCTTGCGGCCCTGCAGTTCTCGGGCTCGGCTGACTCGTTCGAGCTCTTCCTGCAGCTTTTTGATTTTGATATTGAGAATACGGCGGTCAGTTTCCAGCTGGGTTTCGCCCGGACCTTTGAGGCCGATACCGCCGCGCTGGCGTTCGAGGTGGGTCCACATGCGCAAAAGTCTCGGCAGCTGATACTGGTGCATGGCAAGCTCGACCTGCAGCTTGCCTTCGCGCGTCGATGCGTGTTTGGCAAAAATGTCGAGAATGATTGAGGTGCGGTCTTTTACCGGCAGGCCGGTGCCGGCTTCGAGGCTTTTAATCTGCATGGCGCTCAGTTCGTCATCGACGGCGATATATTTTGCACCGAGCTCTTCGGCTTTGAGCCTGACTTCTTCGATTTTTCCGGTGCCGAAATAGTTTGAGCGTGACGGGCCGTTGCGCTTCTGAACCAGCGAACCGACCATGCGGGCTCCGAGGGTTTTGAGAAGTTCGGCAAGTTCGGTGAGTGAATGTTCAATTTCGGCGTCAGGCTGGCCGGGCATCTGTACCGCCAGGCCAATCACAGCCGGCACGCTTTGTCTGACTGTATGTAATCTGGTCAAATAATGTTTTCCTGTCTGAGCAACCGCTTCATACGCCTCATTTTGCTGAACTGCGAGTTTGAGCGGGGCTGGGTAATGCTAGCGCAGGCGTGAGTTTTCTTCAATGCTTTATGTTATAATTTTCTAAACCATTTCTGCGGCGGTCGGTCGGCACGCAGAATCTAGCGGAGGCTGGTGTGGCATTTCAGAGAATTTTTCATCTTCCCGGGCTTGACTTAGAGGCTTTGTGTGCCGGTGACCAGAATCATCATTCTGCTGTCATCATTCTTCATGGTCTGGGGGTTTCAAAAGAGGTTCAGCTGCCAGAACTCCAGCGTCTAAGAGCTTCGGGGTTCTTTGCCATAGCTGTCGATGCACCGCATCACGGTTCGCGTCAGGATGGCCTGCTCGAAATATTTCAGGAACAGGCTGGCCATGCCCGGCATCATCTGTTGCTCTCGATAGTGCTGCAGCACGCTTCCGAAGTCAATCAGCTGATGCAGCAACTGCGCGCAAGCGGCAAAAAAGTTTGTGTTGCCGGCATTTCGATGGGTGGGCATGTTGCGTTTGCGCAACTGTGCATGGCTGCACGGCCTGATCTGGTTGCACCTTTTATTGCTACGCCTGATTTCAGAACCCGCGAAGCGGCGGGTCAGCTGCCCCCAAGTCCGGCAGAAACCTGTGGCCCGGCTGACCATATTGCTGAGGTTTTTCCGGCTTCGCTGTTCATGGTCGCTGCCGGCAGCGACACTGTCGTCAGACCCGAGGCGGTACGGGGCTTTGCTGAAAAACTTCGACCCCTGTATCAGAGCGCACCTGAAAAGCTTGAGTATCACGAATATGAACTTTCTGAGCACATGATGCGGCCGGCTGACTGGTTCGACGCCTGGGAAAAATTCACCGAGCGGTTACAGCGCGAAGGTTTCTGATGTTCAGTTTTTCGCCTATTGGTTACATGCGCTGCAGTCGTGGCTACCATCAGGAGCAGCCGATGCAGGGCGTTCTCTCTGAATCAGAGGGCCATATTGAACTGGTAAAAGGCTTTAACTACGAGCAGGGTCTTAAAGATCTTGAAGGCTTCGACCGGGTCTGGCTGCTGTATGTTTTTCATCACAACACCAGCTGGAAACCCCTGACCAACCCGCCTTATTCCGATGGCCGCGGCCGCAAGGGCGTCTTCGCGACCCGCTCGCCTTACCGCCCCAATTCGCTCGGGCTCAGTTGTGTCGAGTTGAAGCGTATCAGCGGTAACCGTGTCTATGTGGCGGGCTCAGACCTTCTCAATAACACCCCGGTTCTCGATATAAAACCTTACATCTGCGAATATGACAGTTTCCCGGGGTCGCGGCGTGGCTGGCTCGAGAACGTAGTTAAAGAAAAATACGCCATCGATTTCAGTGAGATTGCCGCCAGTCAGCTTGATTTTCTCGGCAGTCAGGGGGTTGATCTGGCCGGGGTTATCGATACTCAACTGGGGCACAACCCGTTCGACGCAACGCGTAACAAGTTTATAAAAACCGATAACGGTGGTATTTTGCGCTTCAGAAGCTGGCGCATTTATTTCAGGTGTGACGAACGACAGATTTTTGTCGATAGAATAGTATCTGGCTATGAAAGTTTTGATCGATTGCTAGGCGACGACAGCAGCAGTGATCAGGCGGTTCATCGCGAGTTCTGCCGGCTTTTTCCAGAGGCGGGTTGAGGTTCTGTTTCTTGCCGTGTCGAAAGCTGCTGACAGCCGGCCGGTGCATTCAAAATTGCGGAGGAATTCTTATGGGAGCTCTCGTAACTGTTGGCGTTAATACCCTGGCTTTTTACCTTATTTCGAAGCTGGTGCCCGGTTTTAAAATCAAAGATGAGAAGACGGCGCTGATCATGGCACTTGCCTTCAGCTTTCTGATGTTTGTCGGAACGCTGCTGGTGGCACCTTTTTTGATCATTGTTACGATTCTGTTGTCGATTATTTCGGTTGTGCCGATCATTGGGCCGCTGCTTGCCGGTTCGGGCATTCTGGTGACGACTTTTCTGGTGAGCTTTGCTCTGACTGCGGTAATGCTGATTGCTATCGACAAAATGCTCGAAGATTTTGAAATGTCATCGAAGCACGTGGCGCTGGTCGCTTCGTTTCTGCTGGCGGTTCTGAATGTTGTTATCAGGGGTTTTCTTGGCGTGTGATGCGTCTGACGCGATTTGCTGACCAATCGACGCCCGGATGTGCTATCATAAAATTACAACCTTAATCAGCAGCCGCCTGAGATATGCCGATTCATGTTTCTTCTGATCAAAGTTGCATCTTATTCAAGGAGCCACAGACATGACTGGCAAGACCGGTGAACGTGTTGTTATTGGCGGCATCTACAAATGCCAGGAGCATCCCGAAGCGACGAAAACCTTCATCAAGGGGACGGTTTTTCTGCCCTGCGGCCGCGCAGGCAGTCACGGAACCACCTGGGTTCTGGTGAGAAAAACGCCCTGAAGCACTAAAAATAGAGCTTTATAGTGCCTGAAACCTTAAAAATGGTTTCAGGCATTGTTTTTTATAGGGTATTGCACTTTCTTTTCTGATCTCATAAAATAATACATAGATATACGGAGGATACACGAGGATGAGTTACGATTGTACCAAATGCCGTGGAACCGGCAAATGTCCCGTCTGTGGCGGTTCTGGCAAGTTTGTTGAAGGTATCATTGCCGCCAGCAATATGTTCAAGGAGAAAGACATCTGCCCATTCTGCCGTGGAACCCAGAAATGCAGCACCTGCAGCGGTATAGGCCGTATGGCCGTCGACGGTCATGGGCTGCTTCGCCCGCGCTTCGGCTGAAAACCGGGTTGCTTAAAGCGGTTTTGCGAATACTGCCAACTGTTTTGCTGGCAGTGCTTTTGCTTTCGTCGGCTTTTGCTGCAGAGATAAGGGTTTACCGGCTTAGCTATGCCAGACCTGAGTCAGTTGCAGCTGTCTGTACCAGCATCTTTGGCAGTCAGGGCACCTTCGTCGCTTCGGCAAATATCAATGCCCTTGTCGTTAATACCGACGACAAAGAGCTCTTCAGGGAAATAGAAAAACTGGTCGCTGCGCTCGACCGTAAGCCTGCTACGCTGCGCTTTTCGGTGCAAAGCATTGGTGATAGCAGCGAAACACAGCATCGGCTTAAAACCGGTCCGGGCCGTGGCCCTGGCTTCAATACCACCCGAACCCAATCATCGCGCAGTTCACAAAGAAGCGTGGTGGCACTCGAATTTGCCAGGGCAGCTTTTACTGACGATCAGATCAGAATTTATTCATTTCCGGGCTGGTATGGTGATGAAACCCATGTTCTGACGATTTCGCACGGTTTAAAGGTTTCAGGCCATGTGACCGAAGCCGGCCGTGTCATGGTGCAGGTCTGGTATGCCGAAGACAGCGGCAGCGACACCGAGCAACTGCTTACCGAGCTCGAAGTTGAGCCGGGGCAGTGGGTAGAATTTGGCGGCCTTACTCAGGGCGGCGCTGATCGTTCACGCTCTGCCGGTATCGGTAAAGATGGCAGCCTCAGCCTTAAACAAGGCCGTGCGCAGACCGACCGCCGTTTTTCCATACGTGTAGATATGATTCGATAATCAGTGCAGCACGCTGACAGAAAGTGCTACTCAGACTTTGCTTTCACCCTCATTGCCGGAAAATCTCAGAAAATCGAGATGCCGGTGCGGGTGGTGAACAGTTCAAGCGCTTTCATGCCGACCAGTGAGTTGCCATGCCGGTTCAGTTCAGGTGACCAGACGCAGATACTGAACATCTTCGGAACCACCGCAACAATGCCACCACCAACGCCGCTTTTGCCCGGTAAGCCGGCGCAGAAAGCAAACTCGCCCGATTCATTGTAGAGACCGCAGGTCTGCATCAAGGCATTGACACGCTTTGCCTGACTCTGGGTCAGAATCTGCTCACCATTCAAAGGGTTAACGCCGCTGTTTGCAAGAAAACTGAATGCCCGTGCCAGATCGACGCAGCTCATCATCAGCCCGCACTGATGAAAATAGGCGTTGAGAACCGCTTCGACATCGTTTTCGATGTTGCCGAAGCTTTTCATGAAGTTCACCAGAGCGGCATTTCGATAGCCGGTTTCGCGCTCGGAATTTGCTACGACGCTGTCATAGCTGATTTTCGGGTTTCCGGCCAGACCTCTGACGTAACTGAGAATGTCTTTGAGCGGGTTTTTGCTGATCGACAGCAGGCAGTCGGTAGATACAAGCGCCCCCGCATTGATGAACGGGTTACGCGGAATGCCGTTCTCGTGCTCGAGCTGCACCAGCGAATTGAAAGAGTTGCCTGATGGTTCGCGGCCCATGCGCGACCAGAGTTTGTCACCCCAGGCCCGGAACACCATCGAAAATACAAAAACCTTTGAAATGCTCTGAATCGAAAAAGGAACAAGCGCGTCGCCAGCCTGAAAAGTCTTTCCATCAAGCGTTTGTACCGCGATACCGATCTGATTCGGGTCTACTTCGGCCAGTGCTGGAATATAATCAGCGACCCGCCCTTTGCCAAGCAGGTCTCTTGTTTCGTTGAGAATTTCTTCAATGCAGGTCTGAAAATCGATATTATTCATAGTCTGCTGTCTTGGTCAGCATTTTATACCGCTGGTTTCGCAGCTGCCATCGCAGTTGTGAACGATTTCGCCGGTTGTCAGGCCCAGATATTCGCTAAGGCGGCCGTCAGCTTTCATTTGTTCGAATTCTGCATCAGAAGTGACGATGCCGGCTTTTTTGAAAAGCCGCTTGAGAATTGCATCCTGAATTGCCAGCTGCAGAGACCTTACTGCCAGCAGTGAACAGTGAATCTTGCTTTCAGGCAGTCCATCGAGAGCGTCGACAATCTGCTGGTCAGTTATCTTGAGCGCGTCTTCAATACGCAGTCCCTCGGCTATTTCAGCGGTAATACTGGTGGTGGCAATTGCCGCCGGGCAGCCTTTGATTCGGTATCTGATGGTTTCGACCTTCTGATTGTCTTCAGAAATGTAGACAGTCATTTCGACAAAATCACCGCAGTCGGGGTCACCGATCATGCCGATGCCATGGTAGTTTTCGAGGTGGCCTGTGCGGGTCGGGTTGTAAAAATGCTGCATAACTTTGGCACTGTAATTCATTTTTTTCTGACTCCATCTGCGGCAAAACGGTTGTCGGCAAAAACGAGACGGTCTTTGTCGGATTTCTCCTGATACCAGCCGATTTTTTCAGGCTGGTGATGATCAAAATCGGGTATATATGGCTTGATATCGATAACCGGGCTGCCGTTCAGAATGTCGACACCGCTGATGTAAAGACAATTGCCTTCTACCCGGTCGAGTCTGACGATGGTCATACCCAGTGGATTTGGCCTGAGAGGCGAGCGTGTCGCAAATACCCCATGCTCGACCGTATCGAGATAGGGTTTGACAAGAAGCTTGCTGTCAGCGGCGCGGTCAAATTTGAAGAAAACGTAAATATGGCTGAAGCCTTCAATGTCTTTGAGGCCGGCGGCATATTCATCGAAAACCCTGATGCACGCAGTTTCCTGTGGTGCCATTTTGCCCTGGATTGGTGTGCCGGCCTGTTGCTCGAAGCGCGATTCAACAATTCCGAGGGGCTTGAATTCTATTGTCTGGCGACTGGACATTTCAGAAGAGTGTGTCGCACAGCTGATCGTTGACGGCCTGCAGAGCAGCTTCAACCGCTGAGGTGTCGCCGTAGACGGCGATAAGGGTCATGTGGGTCGGGCAGACGCCGCGAATTTCGGCGACCTGTACTGCCGCTGCCTTTTCTGCAATGTCGGAAGCGGCGAGAATGGCAGAGACCGGGCCCTGAATCAGGCCAACGGCATCGGTCGGCTGTTTATACTTTTCAAAATACTGATTATCGACGCGGCGACCTTCAAGAATCGCCCAGAAACCTTTTGATGGGCGCTTAACCAGTCTGATGGTGACGCCAATACTGCGATTGCTGTTTAATTCGTTCATTTCTTTCCCTCTTTGGGCAGACCTCTTCGGCCGCGCCCGGTTTGCTGGCACTGACCGGAATTATAGCACAAATCAGCGTCAGGCTAAAACAAAACTCCCCTGTGGCATGCCACAGGGGAGCTGGTTAAACGTGCTTATTTATCGGTGTAGTTAACGATGATGAAGGTTACTTCGTCGGCGCTTTTGCCATTGTTTTTGAAGTTCACGACGATCGGGTTGATATCGTTGCCGCTGTAATAGCCGCCTTTGAAGGCGTAATCAAGATAGATGTTGATGGTGAACAGCAGCAGATCTTTTTCGTATTTGTGCAGGAACTGGCGGAAATTGTTGACGTTTTCTGCTTTCCAGGCTGGTGAGAGGTAGTCCTGGTTGATCAGGTCGATGAGATTGCCCATATTAGCGGCTTCGACGACGTGTTCGTCCATGCCTTTGCCTTTTTCGTGGTATTCTTCATCAAGGAAGCGGTTAACGGCCTGGGCAAGAATGATGTCGGCATCGCGTTCGCGTTCTTCGCGACTCGGGAAAACCTGCATGCTGGCGCCATCAGCTTTGTGCCAGTAAGTGATCTGGTAGCGTACGGCGTTTTCAAAGTTGGCAGGCGCTTCGATGCGGCGCAGTTCGACGTCGTTGTAGGAGAAATTGTCTGACGCAAAGCCCGACTGCATTGTTGCGGCCAGCATGAGAATCATAACAAAAAGACAGCGGAAAGACACTTTGCGTATGGCGGTGTACACGGGAGACATTACAAAACCTCTTAATACATTGGTCCGGACGGTTTGCTCTGACGAGTTGCTCCGGGTTTTTTTGTGTGACGCGTAGTATAGCAAATGTTGTGCCATCTTGCAACCCACAATTTTTATATCGGCATTTTTTATAAAAGTTTAGAGTCTTTTTATGCACTTCTTTGTTTGTGTTTGTTTAAGTTTGTCTGTCTTTGTCCAGATAATCCTGTCATGTCTGCGGAAGCGGGAATCTCAGCTGATGATGCTATATAAAAGCTCATATGCTGCCGAGTATCGTTGACCTCCTGTCAGCAAAAAAACAACCCGTCTGATAGGCTGCGCCGCTGAATCGGTGAAAAATGTTCGATACATTCCTGAGTAGATACATGTTCTGCCATTCTGGGCATAAGCGTTGCTGCGACTTGGATAAAGTCGATTCTGCCTGTGGACTTTTTCATACCTGGTGTTCAGAAAGTGTGCATTCTGGTTAAACTTTGAGCAGAATTATTTCCCTAAATCTGCTCAGTTGTCTCTGCGTTATTCTAATTAACCAAAACAGTGAGGGAGAATTATGAGAACCAGGCAGATAATGTTTTTTCTGGTGCTTCTTTGTTTGACTACGGCTGCCGGCACTCTGGTGGCACGGTCTATCGCTCCGCCTTACGAGCCGCTCGATAATCTGGTGCGGGTAACGATAATCGGCGATGAGCGCGGCCCCTTGAGTGCTTATCCGGCATACCGTTATGAAAAATATATGCCTGATTCACGTCTGCGCATCACTGCCCGCCAGGGTGAACGCTATTCGATCCGGGTCACCAATACCTCGCGCAATCGTGTTGCGCTGACGATTTCGGTCGATGGTCTGAATATCATCTCGGGCCAGCGTAGCTACGGCAGTTCAAACGAAAGCATGTATGTGCTCAACCCGGGTCAGACCGGAGACTTCTCAGGGTGGCGTTCAGGCATGAGCCATGTGCAGAGATTCTATTTCACCAGTGCTGGCGATTCATATGCCGGGCGACTGGGGCAAAGCGACCAGTTGGGGTTGATCAGAATCGTTGCCTGGCGTGAGCGCCGGCCGGTGGTATACCTGCCTTATGACTCACTCAGAAAATCAGAGGCTGAAAGTAAAAGTCTGGCTGAAAGCGCCCCCGGCACCGGTTACGGCGAAAGTTCATGGTCGCCGGTCAGCGAGACTGACTTCAATCCCGAATCTTATCCGGGCCAGACCGTCGAAATTAAATACGAATGGTCGACCCCGCGCTACTACGATGACGATCGTTATTACGAACGCCCGCGCCACGATTTCGCTGAACCACCTCCGGGTCGCTGATGCCTGCAAATAGAGAAAATACCAGTGATCTGGCGCCAGAAGAGCCAGAATGACGGATTGTGAAGAAGCCGGGCCATTGGCCCGGTTTCCTGTTTCAACTGGTTAAATCAATTGATCAGAAGAAAATTTCGGGGTTGCGGCGCGGCATGGCCGAGAGCTTTTCTCTGAACTGCTGCAGGGTTTCTGATGCGGCAATGCGCGCTTGCTGTGGGCATTTTTTTACGCAGGCACAGCAAAGTATGCACAGTTCTTTTTTTGTCTGATAGCCCTTTTTGAAATACACAGCACCGGTTGGGCAGACTTCCTGGCAGCGACCGCATTCTGTGCAAATTTCGTGTCTCGTTTCGACGGCGGTGTGATTGATATTCTTGCGTTCGGGCAACGGAAAAGTGCCCGGCAGCTTGAGCTCGGGCATGGCGGATTTCGGGCTTAGTGACTGCACTTTTTCGTATATTTTGCGGCCAAAGTCACGTGCGGCCTCTTTGTCGTCAGCGTCTGGCCGCCCTTTTGCGATTTTGTATTTGTCATTCGAGTAAGAGTGCTCGCCGACGAAGGCTGCGGCGGCTACGGGGAGCAGTCCGGCGCCGCTGGCGAATTCCCGCAGATCGATGAGGGCGTCGTCATAATTGCGGTTGCCATAGACGGCAACGAGAACCGCCGGATTGCCGGCGAATTTTATCGTGTTGAGGCGCTGCAGGGCCACAGCAGGCAGCATACCGGCATAAACCGGAGCGGCGATTACCACCAGGTCGTCAGGCTCGATTTCGATTATTGAGTCGGCGTATTCGGGGTAGGTGAGGTTGTTTTCGATGACTTTAAGCGGGTCGATACCGATGCCGGCGGCTATTTCGCTGGTAATTGTACGGGTGGCACCGGTCGGTGAGAAGTAGCAGAGGCAGACGCGCTTGAATTTCATTATCTGGTTCCTTGTTGTGGTTGATTTTTCGTGACCAAGCATACCCTCAAACCGTATCTTCTGCAACCGCCGCAAGAAAGTGTATTGACAAGCCCCGGCCCGGCATAATATACTTGCCGCGACGGTTGAGCCGTCAAAATTGCAGAAACCGGAGGCCCGTAAAGATGATTCATGATTTTTTTTATCGCAATGCCTCCGTTTGTTCACTGTCTCTCTGACTGAATTCGTTTTCAGAAGCGGGCTGACCAATGGTGGCAGCCCGCTTTTTTTTGCGCCAGGACGGCGCAACG
>DAOQWI010000029.1:13091-26437 GCA_035342015.1 Candidatus Ozemibacteraceae bacterium
CAGCGGAGGCCAGGATGGCCGGGAGTCGCGTCAGCCAGGACGGCGCAACGCAGCGGAGGCCAGGATGGCCGGGAGTCGCGTCAGCCAGGACGGCGCAACGCAGCGCCAGCGAAAAAACGATTGAACATAACCGCCCACGGGCAAATTTAAACAAAAACAGATGCAGAAAAACAACAGTAAATCAGTATTGAAACGAATTCTTCCATTTTTCAGGCCGCATCTCGCGAGCCTCGCGGTGGCGCTTGTCACGATGGTCGTGGTTACGGCCGTGCACCTGCTGCGCCCGATGATTCTGCGCACCATTATCGATACGGCGATTCCGCAGAAGGACATCAGCCTGGCGGTAATGTACGCCGGCTTCTTCATCGGCTGTCTGATTGTCGGCGCTGTGGCGATGTATGTCAGAGTCAGAATCATGGCCCGCATCGGCGCCGAAGTCGTCGCCGAAATCAAGCGTCGCCTGTTCAGTCACATTCTTGGCCAGGGCATGCGCTTTTTCGATCAGAACCAGACCGGCAAGCTGATCACCCGCAGCGAATCCGACGCCAACCAGCTGAAGTCGATGTTTACCCAGTCGACAGCGCAGCTGGTGGCCAGCATCATGCTGATCGTCGGTACTATCATCGTTTTGATGCGCGAAGATGTGCGCATCGGAGCGGTTGCCATGCTCGCCCTGGTTGTCGTCGGTCTGGTTATGTTCTTTTATCTGACCTATATCCGCTCGCTTTACACGAAGGTGCGTGAGAAGAACAGCGCCTTGACCGGTTATCTGACCGAATATATTCAGGGCGTGCCTCTGATCAAGGTGCATGGTCGTGAAAAAGACATCATGAATAATCTGCAGATGCACAGCGAAGAAAAAGCCAGACTTGAACGCAAGGCGGCATTTGTCGAATACATGCTGTTTTCTTCAAGTTTCAGGTTTTTTACCGAAATCGGCGTGCTGATGCTGCTCTTTGCCTACTGCAGCAGCCGGGTTTACGCTGGCACCATGAGCGTTGGCACCCTGGTAATGCTCATGGAACTGCTGCGACAATTCTTCAGACCGCTCGAATTTCTCATCGAAGTGCTGGCACAGCTGCAGACGGCTCTTGCGGCCGGCGTTCGCGTTTTCGATATTCTCGATACCGACCCGGCGGTTAAAGACGAAGGCCAGCCGGCACCCGATCTCAGACTCAACGAAAAAATCGCTTTCAACGATGTTTCGTTCGCCTATGACAGCGAGATTGTGCTGAAAAACGCCAGCTTCGAGATTCCGCGCGGTCAGCAGCTGGCTATTGTCGGTGCCTCGGGTTCGGGAAAAACCACCTGTATCAATCTGCTTCTCAGATTCTATGACCCGACCAGCGGCAGTATAACCGTCGATGGCCACGATATTCGCAGCGTCACTCTTGAAGACTGGCGACGCAACATCGCGCTGGTGCTCCAGGAAATCTACCTTTTTCCCGGCACCATCATGGAAAACCTCAAGGCCTTTCATAACGATGTCGACGACGAAACGGTCATCAAGGCCGCGAAAGAGCTGGGTGCGCATGATTTTATCATGCGCCAGAGCAAAGGTTACGAAACCATGCTCGCTGAACGTGGCGCCAACCTGTCTTATGGCGAGCGTCAGCTGCTCTCATACACGCGGGCAATGGTCAAAAACCCTGATCTGTTGATTCTCGACGAGGCGACCTCGTCGGTCGATGCGATCACTGAACGTGAGCTTCAGGCGAGCATGGAAAAACTCATGCAGGGCCGCACTTCAATCGTGATTGCGCACCGTCTGGCGACCATAAGAAAGGCCGACCGCATTCTCGTCTTTGAAAAGGGCGTTCTGAAACAGAGCGGCAGTCATGCGGAACTGATGCGAGAAGACGGCATTTACCGCGAACTGGTGAACATTCAGACTGCCGGCCGGGGTGACCCTGGCGATAACGCCATAATTGCCGCCAACAACGGCAATGGCGCAGCAACCGGAGCTGTTGCATGAAAAAATCAATGAAAAGAAAAGACCTCAGACATAACCGACTCTACTACATAAAGTGGATCTGGAACGAATACCGGCCGCACTGGCGCATGGTTTTGCTGCTGCTGTTCATGACGTTCCTTTCCACTATCATCGCTGTGATGTTTCCGATGGTGCTCAAGCACATCATTGACAGCCTGGTTACAGGCCTGAACAACTACCAGGCCGGGAAAATCACCCTTGATGCCGCCCTGAGCGAGCGCAACCGCATGCTGTTGATGCTGCTCGCCATGGGTCTCGGACCGTTTTTCTCAGGTATCTACACGAACTTCAGAGCCCGCATGAATGTGGCTTTCGAACTGTATTACCGCGAAAAATTCTTTGCCGAGATTCTCAAAAAGGGTCACCGCTTCTTTCTCAAATTCAGAACCGGTGACCTGGCGACCCGCCTGACCGAAGATATCAGAACCAACCCGCCGGGGCTTTCCTGGCTGTGCTGTTCTGGCATTTTCAGGGCAGTGAACTCGGCGAGCATCATCTTCTTCTGCGTCGCCTCGATGGCCCTGCTGCACTGGAAACTCGCACTGCTCGCCTGTGTTCCTCTGCCAATCATGCTGTATATCTTCATCCGGCTCGAAACCAGCTTCGGCGAATCGTTCAAAGATGTTCAGGAAGGCATGTCAGAAGGCAACGACTTTCTCGAAGCCTCATACTCAGGTATCAAGATCATCACGTCTTTCAATGCCCGCAAACCGCAGCAGCAGCTCTTTGACAAACTTCTCGAAAAACGCATCAATCAGGAAATCAAAGTCGACAGGCTATGGGGCATGTTCATGGTGTTCTTCGAATTCCTCAACTATGTTGGCGAAATCATGGTTCTGGTTTTCGGCGGCATCATGGTTATCCGCGGCACGCTGACGCTTGGCACCTACTACGCCTTCTTCAGCTACCTCGGCATGATCATTTACCCGCTGATGGACATCCCGATGATGCTCGTGACGCTGACGCAGGCCTGCGTTTCGATCGATCGCCTCGAAGATCTGCAGAAGACCGACGGTGCCGCGCACGAACCCGAAGTCGATGGCACCGCCGAAATCGCCTCGATCGATGACCTTTGCTTTGAAAACGTCAGTTTCAAACATACTCTTGTCGAAAATCTCGAGCAGCAGGAAGCCGAAAAGATCGCAGCCAGTGGCGTGGCCACTTCCCCTGATGGCGATGCGGTAAATGGTAAAGAACCCTTCGCTTTCAAAGACCTCAATTTCTCGATCAGGAAAGGGGAAAAGGTGGCGGTGGTCGGCCAGATCGGCTCGGGCAAAACCACTCTGCTGAATCTGGTTTCAGGCATGATGCAGCCGGATTCAGGCACTGTCAAGGTGAACGGCGTGCCGCTGGCTGAGATTCGCCGCCAGTCGTTCAGAGACAGAATCGGCTACATTCAGCAGGAACCGGTGATCTTCTCAGAGTCGATCCGCACCAATATCGACTTCTGGCGCAATAAGTCGGATGAACTGATCCAGGCATGCGCCAGAATCGCGCAGTTCGATCGTGAAGTCATGGCTTTCCCTGGTGGGTTCACCGAGCCGGTTGGTCAGCGTGGCGTGACGCTTTCGGGCGGCCAGCGGCAGCGCCTGTCGATTGCCCGCGCCCTTGTCGGTCAGCCGCAGCTGCTTCTGATGGACGACATAACCGCGAGTCTTGATGCCGCCAATGAGAAAAAGCTCTGGGCCGACCTCGAAAGCGAATATGGCGCGATTACCTGTCTGATCGTGACGCACCGCATGGCTACCGCGATGATGGCCGACCGCATCATGGTTCTAAAAGACGGTGGTATCGAAGCGACCGGTTCGCACGATGAACTGATGCAGAGCTGCGAAACCTATCGCCACCTCGCTCACGCTTAAAACAGGCCCGTGCTATGGCAAAACAGTAACAGCACTGATCATGCTGCTTTTTTGCATGGCCTGGGTTTATTGAACTGATTTCTTAGAGTGGCAATTTTTACCTTAAAATTGCCACTCTAAGGCTAAAAAATGCCTGTTTTTTGCGCATTTTTCTTTTGTTTATCAGCTTTTCGGCTGGTCCGACCCCAATTAATAGTGCGGCGGTTTTTCGTCGTGGGGGATGGTTTCGTCGATCGGCGACGGGGTGGTTTTCGGCTGCAGCCGGGAGATTTCCTTGTGGCAGCGGTCGAGTTGCTTCTGCTGATCGACGATCACTTCGTTGAGCTCTTCAACGAACTTTTCGAGGTAGGCGAGGCGTTTTTCTATTTCGATAATGCGGTTTTCCATGGTGTGATTCCTGTTGTTACAGCCAGTTGCGACGTCTGAAGTAGACGAGCATGCCGAGCGCGACCGAGATCATGATGACCCAGACGCCAAAGTAGCCCCATGGCCACTTCAATTCTGGCATGACCTCGAAATTCATGCCGTAGACGCCGGCAATGAAGGTGAGCGGAATAAAAATCGTGGCAATGATCGTCAGGGTGCGCATGATTTCGTTCATGCGCAGGCTGATATTCGAGATGTAAAGGTCGTAAACACCGATCGAAACTTCGCGCAGGGTTTCTGAGGTTTCGAGAACGTGCACTGTGTGGTCGTAGATATCGCGAAAATAAATGCGGCTTTCTGGTTTGATGATCGGCGATTCGGCACGCAGCAGGGCCGCGGCGATCTCGCGCAGCGGCCACGAAATTTTGCGCATGTAGAAAAGCTGCATTTTCAGCTCATGCACGTCGTTGCCGTTAAAGTCATCAGGAGTTTTCAGCAACGTTACTTCCAGTTCTTCAAGCGCCTCGGCAAGGCATTCGAGCACGACGAAATAGTTGTCGATGATGATGTCGATCAGTGCCAGAGCCAGGTAGTCAGAAGCGCAACCGCGCAGCCGCCCGACATTTTTGCGCAGGCGCTCGCGGATCGGGTCGAAAACGTCGCCCGGGTCTTCCTGAAAGGTCAGAACGTAATTTTCGCCAATGATGAAGCTGACCTGCTCGCTCTTGAGCTTGCCATCGTCGGTGATGTCGATCATTTTGATGATCACGAACAGATAATTGTCGAAAGTCTCGAATTTTGGCCGGTGATCTGGATTGAGAATGTCTTCTACAGTCAGCGGGTTGATGCTGAACATCTCGGCTGCAGCTTTGAGCATCTCGACGTCTTTGAGGCCGTAAAAGCAGAGCCAGGAAATATAATGATTCTGCCTGATGGCCCGCAGTTCGGTGATGTCGGTGATTTCCTTCTCGTGGTATTCACCGGCGTCGTATTCGATCAGCTCGACAATTGTCTCGTTAACGCGGTCGGGGGAAAAATTGGCGATGGTTCCCTGCGGCTTGCCGGCTTTCGACTCGGCGATGCCTTTTTTGACAAATGGCAGCATGTTTGACCTCCCGCGTTGATTACTGGCCAATGCTACCACATTCGGCGATTTTGATTGTATAAAATTTGCGGCGGCTCTATAATTGACAACAAGATGATTTCTTTAAGAGGAGCCAGAATAATGCCCGAGAACACTAATCGCGAACGCGATCTGGTTTTGTCACCCAATGAATACTGTCTGATTTCAGACCAGACCAAAGGCCATATTGTCGTCTATGTCGGCCCCTACAAGACGAGCCTGGCAAATACAGACCAGCCGGTGGTTTTCAACGACAAAAACAAACGCTTTGAGCGGGTCACTCTTGAACAGGCGATCTCGGTGTTCGCCACCGCCCCCGAAGGCTGGTATCTGGTATTGAAGAACCCGGCCAAAGACAGCCTGCAGCCGCCGCATTTTGGTTCAAACAGTCTGCCAGAATTGAAAATAGGCCACAAGGTCAACATGCCGGGGCCGGTAAATTTCGCTCTCTGGCCCGGCCAGATGGTGCGCGTCATTCAGGGTCATTATCTGCATCTGAATCAGTATCTCGTCGTGCGCGTCTATGACGAAGATGCTGCCCGCGAAAACTGGAAAAAGGCCGTCGTTAAGCCCCAGGCCGGCACCGCCGAAGAAACCGTAAAGAAACCCGACGGCATTCCAGAGCTGACGATGGGCAAACAGTTGATCATCAAAGGCACTGAGGTGTCTTTCTACATACCGCCGACCGGTGTCGAAGTCGTGCGTGACGCCGACGGCAACTACCTGCGCGAAGCCGTGACTCTCGAACGTCTCGAATACTGTATTCTGCTCGACGAAGATGGCAACAAACGCTTTATTCAGGGCCCGGCCGTGGTTTTCCCGAGTCCGACCGAAACTTTTATCGAAAAGAACGGCACCTGCAAGTTCAAAGCCATCGAACTCAATGAAATCAGCGGTATCTATATCAAGGTCATCGCGCCCTATACCGAAAACGGCGTAGAACACAAGGTCGGCGAAGAACTGTTCATCACCGGCAAAGACCAGATGATCTATTTCCCGCGCCCCGAGCACGCCATTATCAAATACGGGGAAAGGGAACTGCATTACTCGGTGGCCATTCCGGCCGGCGAAGGCCGCTATGTGCTCAACCGCCTGACCGGCAAAATCAGCCTGATGCGCGGCCCCAGCATGTTTCTGCCCGACCCGCGCGTCGAAGTCATCGTGCGCCGCTTCCTTGAACCCAAGCAGGTGGCGCTGATGTTCCCCGGCAACCAGGAAGCCCTCGATTACAATACCCGCCTTAAATCCATCGCCAAGGCCACCGGCCGCGATGAATTTCTCACTGAAAGCGACCTGAAGCGTAAACTCGCTGCCGCCCCGGCTCCGGCCATGGCCGTTCGCGAAGCTCCGGCCGAAGGTTTTGCCGGTGATGATTTCACTCGCAGTTCTTCTTTCACGCAGCCGCGCACCATTACCCTCGATACCAAATATGAAGGCGCTGTTTCCATAGATGTCTGGACCGGCTACGCCGTGCTCGTCGTCGGCCGCACCGGTGAACGCAAGGTAATCGTTGGGCCGCAGACTGTTCTGCTCGAATACGATCAGACGCTTGAAGCGATGGAACTCTCGACCGGCACACCGAAAACCGACGTGAAGACGATCAAAACCGCTTTTCTGCGCTGCATGCACAACAAGGTTTCTGATCTGATCGAGGCTGAAACCAGCGATCTGTGCCGGGTTCATATCAAGCTTTCATATCGCGTCAATTTCGAAGGCGACCCGGAAAAATGGTTCAACGTCGAAAATTACGTCAAGTTTCTGACCGATCATATGCGCTCTCTGATTCGCGGTGCCGTTAAACAGTATAAAATCGAAGATTTCTATGCCAATAACATCAAAGTCGTTCGTGACAGCATTCTCGGCGTTTCGACGCCCGAAGGCAAGCGCCCGGGCCGCAAATTCGACGAGAACGGCATGCGCATCTACGATCTTGAAATTCTCGATGTGAAAATCGGCGACGAAACCATCGAAAATCTGCTGGTGCAGGCACAGCATTCAGTGGTTAAACAGAATCTCGCCGTTTCTTCTGAAAAACGCAACCTTGAATACGTGCAGCAGAGCGAAAGAATCAAGCAGCAGATTGCCGAAATGAAGTCGCTCACCGCGAAACAGGAACTCGAACTGCAGACCGAAGAAGTCAAGGCCAGTCTGATGCTGAGTCTTGCCAAGCTCGAATCCGAAGTGCAGTCGCAACGCAAGGCTCTTGAAGCGAAGCTTGCCAACCAGGAAACCCTCAATCAGATCGACGAAAACGAACTGGGTCGCAAACGCGGCATCGCAGACTTTGAAACAGAAGTCGCCCAGAAGAAGCTGCAGCTTAGACTCGACGAACTTAAAGCCGAAGTTGCCGGCGTTGTAGAACGGGCTGGCGCAGTATCGCCTGACCTCGTCGCCGCTCTGCAGTCTTTCAGCGACAGGGCTCTGGCTGAAAAAATGGCCGAAAGCATGGCTCCGCTCGCTATTCTTGGTGGCAAGAGCATCTCTGAAGTCTTCGCTCAGTTGCTCAAAGGCACTAACCTTGAATCGGTTCTCAAGCCCAAAACCGCTGCTGCCTCAGGCAAGCCTGAACTGCCCGGCCGCTGAGGATTTTCTGGTTGTGTAAAAATTGAACAGAGAAAAAACCGCGTGATCAGATTGCCTGATCACGCGGTTTTTTCTACCGATCCTGTGCCGGTGATTTATTCGGTAACCTTTACCGGCGCAAGGTCCAGAGATTCTGCCAGTTGCGCAATTGTGGTTCTGCGCAGTTTCGCTCCTGATTTTTCGAGCAGGTCGAGAGCTACCACAGGAATGCCCATCTTGCCGGCCACTTCTTCCTGGGTGAGGTTCAGACATTTTCGCCATTCGCTGACAAGTACGTGTCCATCATCTTCGAGGTTCATGTGACTCAGATTTGCTCCTTCGATGCTGGCTGTCGATGCTTTGATCAAATCGAGAAAAACAGAATAAGGAAGAACCGCATAATCATGACCATTCTTCGAAACCTTTTTATGATCAACCTCTTTTCTCTCCATAAGTCCGCCTCCCCCATTTTACAGCTCTTTTATGTTTGTGAAATAATGTTACAAATGATACCGACAATAGACCAGCAAAAATTATACCCATTTGCCCGGTTTGAAATGCCCTGCCGGCATTGTGACGGTTCTTGCAGTTCTTAAATGGTCTTATCGTGAAAAATGCCACATAAGGCCGGGTTTAATTGTTGGTGAAATGACAACTGCATTGCCGTGGCCAGAAAAACAGTGCGACAAAAATGTCGTCTGTCTGGTAAAAATACGACGACAGGGAAAAAATCCTTTACGTAAATATGTAAAATATTTTTGCGGGGAAAAATTCCCGGGCGGCTGGCGGGCTTATTGTGCTGGCAGGTGTTTTTTAAAGTTTTCGGCCTGCTCGAAAATCTCTTTGTAGACTTCGTCACGGTCTACCGGGGGGTAATCGTTTCTGGCCAGCAGAATAATCAGATCGACCTTGAGTTCAGCTTTGATGTCGTCTCTTTTGCTCCAGTCTGTGTATTTTGCCTTGTCATCGACGACCTTTTTAACCTCTCTGGCCAGTGTCAGCAGCTTGTCTTCCGGGTAAACAAAGTCATATTTTACAGCCAGCGCCTTGAGAATGTCGTAAAAGGCTTTTTCTTCAAAGTTTATGCCTAGCTCGCCAAACGATTCTTTTTCCTTTTTCAGAGCCTGAAAGAGATCGATGATTTCATCGGTAAAATCTTCAAGCACGTTGCTGACGAGAATATCCTGCTCTTTTCGCTCGTTGTAGCGGTCTACCAGAGTTTTGAACTTTCTGGCAAAGTCGATTCCCTTGATTTTATTTACCTTTTTGAAAGCATCGATGGCCTTTGCCAGAAGCTGCTGCAACAGCTTTATTCGAGTATTCGGCAGTTTGATTTTTTCGATTCTGGCAAGGTAGTCATCAGAAAAAAGATCTACTTCAGCTGTCGAATTGTCGCCGGCTTTGAAAATCTCTTCAACACCGTCACTGTGCAGGGCCTCTTTGATCATTTCCCTGACACGGGCATTCATCTGAGCTATGTCGGGTGCGTTTCCTCTGGTCAGCTTGAAGACAATCGAACGGACTGCGATATAAAAGTGAATGAGATCTCTTTCGGCCTGGTTGAATTCATCGCTGCCGCAGCAGATGTCGTAAGCTGCTTTCAAGCGCTTAACCAGATACATAAAGCGCTTTTCAAGCTCATGGGTAAGCTGCACGAATTCGGCGGCCAGGTTCAAGCATTCAAGCTGCTGCAGCGGCGTGCCGGAAAAATATGCCGACTTGTTAAATTTGTGAAACAGCTTGTTTAAAAGGTCGAGATGGTCTTTGACCACAACGATTGACTGGTCGATTTCTTCAAAATTTGCAATATCGGTTTTTGAATAAAGCTTCAGAGCCTGGTTCATCTGGCGTTTGATGCCGATGTAATCGACGACCAGCCCTTTTTCTTTGCCCGCAAATGTGCGGTTAACCCGGGAGATTGTCTGAATCAGACTGTGCCGCTGAATCGGTTTGTCGATATAGATGGTATCAAGAAAGGGCACGTCGAAGCCGGTGAGCCACATATCGACAACAATGGCGATTTTGAAGTTCGACTTTTCGTTTTTGAACTGACGGTCAAGCTCTTTGCGAAAATCTTTGCTGCCGAGTATTTTATAGAGCCCATCCGGGTCATCTTTGCTTCTGGTCATGACCATTTTTATCCGTTCCATCGGCTTGATTTCTTTACGCTCCCGGTCAGTTAAGGTAGCCCCCTCTTCGCAGACTTTCGATTCTGCCCATTCCGGCCGCCGATCGACAATCTTATTGTACAGGTCATAGGCTATCTGACGGCTTGAACAGACAAACATCGCCTTTCCCTTGACGGTTGCGCCTTCGTTAACCCTGTTTTCATAATGCTTCACAAAGTCGTCAGCAATCGCACTTATCCGTTCAGGGTCACCGAGAATGGCGTTCATCTGAGCGTTTGCCCGCTTACTCTCTTCGATCTGATATTCTGAAGTGCCTTCCTCAGCGCATTTTTCGTAATATTTTTCAATTTCTTCCAGTTTGCTGCTGTCGAGAAAGACTTTGGCGGCGCGACCTTCATAAACGATGCGCACTGTAATTTCATCTTTTACCGATTCGTTCATGGTATAGGCATCAACGACCTCGCCAAAAACGTCGAGAGTCGCATCGATCGGGGTGCCGGTAAAGCCGACATAGGTTGCATTGGGTAATGAATCGTGCAGGTATTTGGCAAAGCCGAACGTGCGTTTGACGCCTTTATTGGTGATGCGGATCTTCTGTTCGAGATTGATCTGGCTGCGGTGCGCCTCGTCAGAAATGCAGATCACATTGCTTCTTTCGGTCAGAAGCTCGGTGTCTTCTGTGAATTTGTGAATGGTGGTCAGAAAAACGCCACCACTGTTACGGCCCTTCAATAGCTCGCGCAGATGCTGGCGGCTGTTGACACTGATGATGTTTTCGTCGCCGATGAAACCTTTGGCATTGGTGAACTGCTCCGAAATCTGGTCGTCAAGATCGGTTCTGTCGGTTATCAGCACTATGGTCGGACTTGAAAAATCTATGCTCTTCATCAGCAGGCGACTGAGAAACAACATGGTAAAGCTTTTGCCACAACCGGTTGCCCCGAAATAGGTGCCGCCCCTGCCGTCGCCTGCCGGTCGCTGATGTTGTTTTATGTTGTGATACAGCTTGTTGGCGGCGTAATACTGCGGGTAACGGCAGACGATCTTTTCGTTTTTCTTCGATGCATCCGGAAAGTAGATAAAATTGCGGATAATATCGCGCAACCGGCGCTGATTGAACATTCCCCCGATCATCGTGTAAAGAGAATCGACCCCGTCTTTTTCTGAATTCTCGCTGCCATTGATCTTGCGCCAGGCATAATAGAAATTGTAGGGCGCAAAAAACGAACCGGCCTTGTTGTTGACGCCATCGCTGATTACGCAAAAGGCATTGTATTTGAAGAGTTCGGGAATATCGCGGCGATAGCGTGTCGTCAGCTGAATGTATGCGTCGTGAATGGTTGTTTCTTCTCTGGTTGCGCTTTTGAATTCAAAGACAACCAGTGGCAGCCCGTTGATATAAAGAATTGCATCGGGAATGCGCTTTTCATAGCCGGTTATTTCGAGCTGATTCACTATTCTGAATATATTGCAGGTCGCATTGTATGGGGTAGCTTCTTCGGCGACAACCGTGTCGATTTCATCTGGCCGCGGCTGGCGGTGAGTTGCCAGGTCGCGGTAGTCGATCAGCTGAATGTAAAGGTCTTTCTGACTGCGGTCTTCGCGTTTGAGCAGAAAACCGTCAGAAACCATTTTCATGATTGCCCGGTTACTTTCGTAAAGATCGCCGGTCGAATAGGTTTCGAGCCTGCGGATAATTGCGTCGATTTCGCCGGCGGTTATCTGAAACTGAGCGTATCTCTGCTGTAAAAAAGTGCGCAGATCGTCTTTGAGAATCACTTCTTCCGGTTTACGGGTAAGCTGCTGGCCGTATACATGCTCGTAGCCTTCTGCCTGCAGAAGTTCAATAATTGCCTGTTCAAGGCGTTCTTCGGTAAATTTACCCATCGATGATCTCCCAGTAACCGCCCTTGGCCGGCCCGATGCGGCGAATACGGTTTTGTGACTTCAAGGCGGCCAGCTGTTTTTCGACCGCCCGGGCAGTAATGCCGAGGCGTTCGGCTATTTCTCTGGCGCTGAGCGAGGGTGAAACCAGCAGCAGGCGAAGAATTTTCTCCGAACTTTTCTCCGAACTTTTCTCCGAACTTTTCTCCGAACCCCTGTTCGTTGTTCTTGCGGGTTTGCCCGGCTTCGCCGCAGTTTTGCCGGCGGTATTTTTCAGATACTCCTGGCCGAAAAGAAACTCTACCCACAGGTCATGGCCCGAAAGCCTGATTTGTGGTCTCGGAACCCCGGCTTCTTCACAGGAATTGAAAATTCGCTCGATTCCACGCCCCCATGATTCGATTTCACCGGCCCTGAAAAAGCAGTTGGCCACACCGGGATTATAAGGGTGCGACGCATGCTCGCCCAGAAGCTTTTCGATTGTCCATTCGTCAGGCATAATCACCGGGTTCCAGATTTTCAGCCGGTCATGATAAACCCTGATCTGAATCGGTGCCGGAACCGAATAATCCCGGTGTACCATGGCATTGAGCAAGGCTTCGCGCAGAGCTTCAGGTGGAACCGGCAGGCGTTCCTGTCTCTGAATGCCATGGTAAGAGATTGCCGCTTTCATATATTTGGTCTGCAGCAGGTCGATAGTGCGGAAAGCCTGTGAAAACAGGTCGCCATGAATCTCGTCGTGCCATGCCAGGTCGGCTTCAGAGCGAAAATAGCCGATTTTGACCCAGGCTCCGGTCACGAATTTTTCGGGGTCGTCATGAAAAAGCAGCAATGCCGCCCGGCGCAGATAAGAACCCTCGGTCAGGTTGAGCTTTTCCAGAAGTTCCGTGTCGCCGGCTTTAAGGTCGGTTTCGTCGAGTCTGCCGCTGGTTGCCGCCAGTTCTCGAAAGCGACGTAAAACGGTCGCTGCCAGCTGATCGGGCGCAACTCCCGGAACCGGCACGCTATCCCAGGTTCGGCCCTGGTGGCGGAGCAGAAACCGGTCGAGCGATGGCCCTTTGAGTTCCTGCAGGGTGCTGCCGCTTCGTTGATAATAGCGGCCCCGGAAACTGATCGGGTTGGCATAGGCCGGAACATGAATTTCGACGGTGTTTCTGCCGTTTTCGACGCGCAGGTTCACTTCAACGATGATGCCCAGAAGATCGCGGATTTTATTAGGCAGCTCTTCGAGCAGTCGTTCGGCATCATCGATTCCGACCGGTTTGCCCCGGTCATCTCTGCCGATCGCCAGTACCCCGCCCTGAGCGTTGGCAAAACCGCATATCCATTTCAGATACTCGTCCCGCCAGCCCTCTTTCCACTCAACCAGCTGCGATTCATGATTCCCGCCATCAATCACCGCCCGCTCCCTGCTCATGTTGTCTCCT
>DAOQWI010000030.1:0-25756 GCA_035342015.1 Candidatus Ozemibacteraceae bacterium
TCAGAGGGCGCGAAAGAGCGCACATTGAAGTTGGTTACAAAGTCATCGAAAGAATGAAAGTCATTCTTGGCGAAGACGCTGACATCGAAAAAGATGCCGCACAGGAAGGCAACGCCATCACCATGATTCTCTACAGGACCCGGAAGAAGTAGCCATACTGCCATCAGGAGGAAAGTATTATGCCGAAAATGAAAACTCATCGCGGTGCTGCAAAACGCATCAAAAGAACAGGTTCCGGTGCGTTCAGACGTTACAAAGCTTATGGCAGCCACATCCTGACCAAGAAGTCAAGCAAGCGCAAAAGAGCTTATCGCCAGTCTGCCAACTGCGAAAAGGGCAATGAACACGCTCTGAAGGTAATGTTGCCGTACTCCTGACCCAGTGTCGAGAGTAACTGGGTTCAAGAAATTCATCAGGAGATAAACCATGTCAAGATCAAAAAGTTCAAGTAACGCAAGACGCAAAGAACAGAAGCTTTTCCGCAGAACCAAGGGTTTCTGGGGTGCTCACAATAACGTCAAGAAGGTCGCCAAGCAGGCTGTTCTGCATGCTCTCGACCATTCTTATGTCGATCGCCGCAAACGCAGCCGCGAATTCAGAAGACTCTGGATCACCAGAATCAATGCTGCCTGCCGCATCAACGAAATGTCTTACAGCTGCTTTATCAACGGCCTGAAGAAGGTCGGCATCGAACTGAACCGCAAGGTTCTGGCCGAACTCGCCGTGCGCGATCCTCAGGCGTTCAAAGCTGTTGTTGAAAAAGCCAGAAGTGCAGCCTGACAACAATTTTTAACGAATAAAACACCCGGGGTCCGCCCCGGGTGTTTTTGTTTGAATCACCTTGAGAATAATTGAATCAAAAGCCAATCCGATTATAAAGCGGGCCTTAAAAGCCCTTTCACAGCCGGCAGAAGCTGGCCTGATTCTTATTGAAGGGCATAAGCTTCTCAAAGAAGCCATATCATCAGGGGCAAAGCCCCAAATGGTATTTGTCGAGCACCCCGATTCGCTGAATGACATGCCTGAGCTCGAGTCTGTCTGCTTTCAGGTCAGCCGCGGCCTGCTTCGCGAAATTTCGAGCGTTCAGAATCCGGCGGAAATAATTGCCTTTCTCACGCCGCGACCGGCGCCGGATCTCGACAAGGCCATAAAAAAAGCTGCAAAAATACTGCTTCTCGACCGACTGCAGGACCCGGGAAACATCGGTACAATAATTCGCACCGGCGAAGCTATGGGCATCGATCTGTTGATTATGCTGAAAGGCTGCTGCAGTATTTTCAACCACAAGATCGCCAGAGCCGCAATGGGCTCGAATTTTCGCCTGCCGATCTGCCATGACGCTGATTTTTCTTCTGTATCAGAACTTCTACAGAAATATCAGACCGCAATGATCTGCGCTGACATGGAAGGAAAACCCGTTGCAGATTTCCAGTTTCCGCTCAGGGCTGCACTCGTGCTCGGACAGGAAGGCAAAGGGCTCGACCAGAAAATTTTAAATGAATGTAACAGCAGACTTGCAATACCAATGCAAGGACGGGTAGAATCACTCAATGTTGCCACCTCTGCGGCAATATGCCTCTACGAGTGGGCCAGATCCCGCCCGACCGGTTCCAGTTAAATACAATGCATTTTTTCCGAAGGAGATCAAATGTCTGATTCTCACGAACAACTGTTAAAGCAATATCTCTCCGAAAAGGCCAACGCCAGCACCACCGCCGACCTTGAAGGTCTCAGAGTTAAATATCTCGGCAAAAAAGGTGAAGTAACTGAACTTCTCAAAGGCCTTGGCAAGCTGTCGATCGAAGAACGGAAAACCGTAGGGGCCGCCATTAACGATCTCAAGAACCAGATCCAGAATTCGCTAGAAGAAAGCATGCGAGAACTGGCACTGAAAGAGCAGGAAGCCAGACTGAACGCAGAGAAACCTGATCACAGCCTTCCCGGCACCTGGCCGACGGCCGGCAGTCTGCACCCGGTAGTTCAGGTCGCGAAAGAAGTGGCCGACATTTTCCTGTCGATGGGTTTCTTTATGGCCGAAGGCCCTGAAATCGAAGATGAATATTACAACTTCGAAGCTCTCAATGTGCCAAGCCACCACCCGGCACGTGACATGCAGGACACCTTCTATCTTGAATCGGGGCAGGTTCTGCGCACCCAGACTTCTCCGGTGCAGATCCGCACCATGGAAGCGCTGCAGCCGCCGCTCAAAATGATTGGCCTCGGCAAAGTGTTCAGAAAAGACAGTGATATCACGCATTCACCGATGTTCAACCAGATGGAAGGCCTCGTAGTCGGTGAGAACATCAGCATGGCCGATCTCAAGGGCACACTCGCCATGTTTGTCGAAAACATGTTCGGCAAACGCCCGTTCAGATTCCGCCCAAGCTTCTTTCCGTTTACCGAACCCTCGGCAGAAATGGACATTCAGTGCATTTTCTGTGAGGGGAAAGGCTGCAAAGTCTGCAAAGGAACCGGCTGGATGGAAGTTCTCGGCTGCGGCATGGTCAACCCCAAGGTTTTCGAAGCCGTAAAATACGACACCGAGAAGTATACCGGGTTCGCCTTCGGCATGGGCATCGACCGCATCGCCATGCTCCGTTACGGCATCAACGACATCAGACTGCTTTTCAGCTCTGACGTTCGCTTTCTGAGACAATTCTGAGGTAATCAAAGTGAAAGTTCTATTAAGCTGGCTTAAAGACTATATCGATATCAACGAAACCCCCGAACGTATCGCCGATGCCCTCAATATGAGCGGCCTCGAAGTGGAAGAAATCATTCAGCCCGGTAAAAACCTCAACAACGTCGTGGTCGGAAAAATTCTCAGTCGCGACCCGCACCCTGATGCAGAAAAACTGTCACTGTGCAGTGTTGACGTCAACCGTGGGCAGCCCCTGCAGATTGTCTGCGGCGCCAACAATATGAAGGCCGGCGACAAAGTGCCGGTAGCCCTGATTGGAGCGCGTCTGCCCTCAGGCTTTGAGATCAGCAAAGCCAAAATTCGCGGCATCGAGTCTTCGGGCATGATGTGCAGCAAAAAGGAACTCGGCATTTCTGAAGAGCATGGCGGTCTCTATATTCTTGATGAAAACGCAGAAATCGGTCAGAACATCGTAAACGCGCTGAACCTTGACGATGTAATCTTTGAAATAAGCATTACTCCCAACCGCGGCGATGCGCTCTCACATCTCGGCATAGCCCGCGAACTTTCGGCCATTTTCAATCTGCCGTTGCATCGCGACCCGCTCGGCGACGAAGATGGTGACGGCCATGTCGCCGAACAGGTTGCAGTTGAAATTCAGGACAAAGATCTCTGCCCACGCTATGGCGCCAGACTGGTACATAATGTGAAAGTCGGCCCCTCGCCCGACTGGCTTAAAGAAAGACTCGAAAAAGCCGGCATCCGCTCGATCAACAATGTCGTTGACGTAACTAATTACATCATGCTCGATATCGGGCACCCGATGCATGCTTTCGACTACGCAAAACTTGCAGGCAAAAAAATAGTCGTCAGACCTGCCGGTAAAGACGAAAAGATTGCCACTCTCGACAATGCCGAGCGTAACCTTGACAGTTCGATGCTGGTAATTGCCGACGCCGAAAAGCCAGTTGCAGTAGCTGGCGTAATGGGTGGCCTGCACTCATCGGTTACAGACAGCACCACCAGCATTCTGCTCGAAGCCGCTTTTTTCGACCCAACCTCGGTAAGAAAAACCTCGAAGCGCCTGGCGCTTATGTCTGATTCTTCTTACCGCTTTGAGCGCGGCACCAACATAGACAACGTTCCGATAGCGCTCAATGAAGCTGCCAGACTACTCAAACAGATAGCCGACGGCAAACCGGTAAAAGGCATTGCCGATGCCTACCCGAAACCCGAAGTTCTTCGCCAGATCAAGGTCAGAACCCGACGGGTAAATCGCATCATCGGTATCAACCTCAGCCCGGTTCAGATCGAAACTCTTCTTCTCAGGCTCAAGCTGGATACCCGGCGCGACGGAGAAGATCTCATCGTAAGCGTTCCGCCTTATCGCCACGACCTTTCCATCGAAGCCGATATCATCGAAGAAGTTGCGAGAATGTATGGCTACAACAACATTCCCACAACCCTGCCGGCCATTACCTCGGTTCTTCAGCTGCCCACAGCGCTGCAGAAAATGGAAAAGCGGCTGCGTGACCATTTCGTTTCATGCGGTTTCAATGAAATCATGACCTACAGCTTTATTCCTGCCGCAATTGATGAATGTTTCCGCGAAAAGAAGCCTCTGATGTTGCAGAACCCGCTCTCAGAAGACCTTAGTGCCATGCGCACCAGCCTCAAGTGGGGCATGTTCGACGCCTTGAAAAGGAATATTCTTAACGACGAATTCAATCTCAGACTGTTCGAAATCGGCAAGGCCTTTCACCCGGCGGCGGGTGGTCTCAGCGAGGAACATTCACGCCTCTGCATCGGGTTCTCTGGCTCTGCTGACCCCAAAGACTGGCGCCGCAGCGGAGAAACCTTCGACCTGTTCAGCGTCAAAGGCCTGATTCAAAATATCGCCGATCTTCTCAAGGTCAAGGTCAGATATGCCCCTGGCAGCTGCAGTGTTTTCCATCCGGCAATGCAGATGGAACTCATGGTTGGCAAAACTCCGGCCGGAGAATTCGGTCAACTGCACCCGAACCTGCTCGACAACAAGAAAATGCCAAAATGCATTTTCATTGCCGAAATCGATCTTGATAAGCTCGCTGCAGCCATTGAAGATGCCGGCAGAATGAAGCCAATCCCGGAGTTGCCCGCTGTCAGACGCGACCTGGCACTTCTGGCTCCGGTGACGGTTGCCCATCGAGATATTCTCAAAATCCTCACAACCGAAGGCAAACAACTGCTCGAAGACTGCTACCTGTTCGACGTCTATCAGGGCAAAGGGATTCCGGAAAACTGCCGTTCTCTGGCATTTGCCCTTTCATTCAGAGACCCCAAAAAGACCCTGACCGATGAAGAAATTCAGCCGATGATCGGCAGAATGGTAAGCAGACTTGATTCTGAGCTTGCCGTAAAACTCAGATAGTTGAGCAAAAAAAACTCATGATGACGCTGTATTCGATCGTTGCCACGCCTGACTATGCAGAATTTCTGACCTTGATAATGGTCATTCTCGTCTGCACAGGGTACATCTCATTTATGTACGGAAATGCCCAAAGGCTTGGCAACGATCTTTCCGGCTTCGAAACAATGCTCGTCTATGTTCTCGGAACCCTGATATTCGTTTCGGGAACAACTATTTTCGGGAAACTGTTTTTTCCGGCAAATGCAGAGTCATTGCTTAACCTGCTGTATCTCAAGGAACCCTTGAATTCACTGACTCTGAATTTTCAGATTTTTCTGCTGACTGTTCTGAAAGCGATGATGTAAGTTACTGCCTGGGGAAAAGAGCATCCTGGGTTCTTCTGTCCCAGACAGAGTCTACGACGGAAAGGTGCGTGGCCTTGAATTCGATCAGGGCCCTACGGCAGTCTTCGTTCCAGACTTTTGGTGTTTCAGAAGCATTCAGGCAGCCGAGGCTGCGCAATCGGTCGAGAATAATCCGCAAATGCAGGGAATTATTGATGTCGAGGTCAACATTAGATTCAAGCGTTTGTCTGATTAAATCGTCACCTTCAGACCGCCATGAGGCCAGTATATCCTGGGCGTCAAGGGTAAGATTCGGGGCATGGATTTTCAAATCCCAGAAAACTGCTTCACGGTCTTCGCTGCGGTAGTCATAAAAATCACACCTGGCCCGCCATTCCTTTTCGAGCTGCTCAAGTCGCTCCCGCTCAGATTTGCTCAGGTTCTGCCCGCTCAGATAGTCAAGACGCTGCCTCTGAAAGACTGCGTGCCTTACCTCTGGCAACGTCAATTTGCGGGCATGCGGTTTTAATGGCGGCAAATGTTCTTCAAGACCAGATCGACTCGAAATGCGCCTGACTGGGCTGATATCATTGTTCACCGGAAAATCACTTTCCGGCTGCTCGTCTTTTGTAGCCCTGCCAATAGCCTTCATCAGATCTTTTCTGGCCAGGTCCAGGTTCAGGCTCTTTCTGGTTTCAGGCTCTGTTTTGATCAGAACTATTATAAAAACGACAAGCAAAACCAGCAAAACACCCCCGACATAAGGCTGAGCAGATCTACCGGTTTTTCTGGCAGCCCGATTTCTCAGGTCAAGCAGATATTTTCTCTCAAATTCATCGCTTACGCAAAGCAGGGCTCTATCGATCCAATGTGTCTGGCGCAGGTAATCTCCGGCAATGAAGGCATCATCAATGTTTTTCCAGCAGAAATTTCTCTGATAGAATTCCTGATTTCTGGCGATTTCGTCACGGACCCACCCGGCTGGCCTGGCAGTCTTGATGGTTTCAAGAGCCTTGAGAAAAAGATATGACTGATTGAAGCCGCTGACCTGATTATTGATTTTCATCGCCAGCTGGTTCATCAGCTCCCATGGGGTGTCGCGCGCCGGAGTATCCTGCAGCAGGGTTGCAACTTCGGCAAAACTGCGAAAAAATTCGCCGGCACGACCGGCTCCTTCACGGTGGAATTCTCCAGCAGCAACTTCCGAAGCCAGAAGAGGCAGGTTCAGATTGGCACGGCGAAAGCTTTCTTCAAACCCGGACAATGCCTGCCTGACTTTTTCAGAGGTAGTCTTGCCGGCCAACGCCTGTCGCATGTCTGCGAACAGTTCAAGGTCAAGTTTTTGTTGTAAGCGGACCTTTGGCAGCTTTGGGAAATAAAGCTCAGGAAAAACCGTTACCTGTAGAAAGAAAATTTCAGAGGCCTGGCTGGTAAGCTCCTTATTGTCGAGAAAATTGTGCAGACTCTGCAAGCCATCGAAGATGCGCCGACCTTCATCATCTTCTTCGCTGCCGCTGGCCTTTTCCCAGGATTGAATTGCTCGCTGCAGCTCAAGATAAGGCTCGGTTCTTTCGGGAAGCTGGTAAATCTCATGAATTGCTTTACGAACCTGCTCAAGCTGTAGAATCGATGCGCCCATTTAACCAACCCTTTACATGAATCTACAGTAAATTCTAACTTCTGGCGCCAACAGTCGCAAGCTAAATGTAATCTGATGCGGTTTATCTTTTTTTAAATCCGAAATTATGTTATTTCGTTAGGTGTTTCATGACCAATGAAACGGGAGGAAGCATGAAAAAGTTAAATTGTCTCGCACTGTTTGTCTTTGTATGTCTTTGTTTATCAGGGTCGGCGCTGTTTGCCGACGGGATGGTTTTTCCGTATGACCCGATCGAACCACAGCCACACATTATCTTTCGACCGCCCCCCAGACCGGTTGATAACTTTACTGTGCCGCTCTCTGTTACCAAGCATCATGTAAAGATTCAGATAAATAATCTGGCAGCGGCAACTCAGGTTGACCAGAAGTTTTATAACCACGAAAACAGAGTAATTGAGGGATTGTACATTTTCCCCCTGCCGATTGGTGCTTCTATAAGTGACTTCGCCATGGATATTGAAGGAAAAATGACCAAAGGCGAGTTGCTTGAGGCAGAAAAAGCCCGCAAGATCTACGAAGATATCGTCAGGCAGATGCGTGACCCCGGTCTTCTTGAATTTATGGGTCAGGGCATCTTCAAGACCCGCATTTACCCGATAAATCCTTTGAGCCATAAAGACGTCAAACTCTCTTACCAGGAAGCATTGAAAATGGAAGGTGGCCTGGTGCGCTATGTTTACCCGTTAAACATCGAAAAATACAGCCAGGAAGATATGAAAGATGTTGCAATCGAGGCTCACATCAAATCAGATCTGCCGATTGCCTCGATTTATTCGCCCACCCATAAAATTTCGGTGAACCGCAAAAATGACAAAGAAGCGGTAATTGGCTATGAAATCGATAAAGTCCGCCCCGACAAAGATTTTGTACTTTATTACTCGGTAGCGCGCAAGGATGTTGCTGTAACTTCACTTTGTCACCGCCCGGACCCGACAGAAGACGGCACCTTCATGCTGATGCTTGCCCCGGCGCTCAAAGACCTCGAAGAAAAAACTCCCAGCATCGACGTGGCGCTGGTGATGGACACTTCCGGCAGCATGGCCGGCGCGAAAATTTCTCAGGCCCGCAAAGCACTTGAATTCTGCATCAATTCACTCAATGAGTCGAGCAGTTTTCTTCTGTGCAATTTTTCTACCGAAGCAGAATCATACAAACCGGCCATGACAAAGATGACGCCCGAAGTGCGGGAAGGTGCTCTCAATCACATCCGCAATCTTGACGCAATGGGCGGCACCAATATATCTGAAGCGCTTGAACTGGCGATCAACGCCTTGAACAAAAGTGAGTCGAACAACCCGCGCTTCATCGTCTTCGTCACTGACGGCAAACCGACAGCCGGTCAGACTGATCCCGCCGAAATTCTGAAAATCGTCGGCAACAAAAACACAAAGGGAATAAGAATTTTCTCATTCGGCGTCGGCGATCAGCTCAATGCCGAACTGATCGACAATCTCGCCGATCAGAATGGCGGTGTTTCAGACTACGTTTCTGAAGACGAAGACCTTGAAATCAAGATTTCTTCACTCTTTTCAAAGCTGACTCATCCTGTTTTAACCGATGTCGGGCTGCAGTTCAGCAATGTCGAGGTTTCACAGATCTACCCGCGCAAAACCGGCGACGTATTCAAAGACAGCAACATTCTCGTTCTTGGCCGTTACAGCAAACCCGGCCCGGCATTGATAACTCTCACCGGCAGCGTCAAAGGTCAGCCGGTAAAAATGGATTTCGAAACTGAATTTCCGGCCAGTTCCAGCGAAAACGCCTTCGTCGCCAAAATCTGGGCGACGCGCAAAATCGGATTCCTGCTCGAACAGATACGCAAAAACGGCGCAGATGAAGAACTGAAGAACGAAATCATCGCTCTCGCAAAACGTTACGGAATTCTCACGCCCTACACTTCATATCTGGTACTCGAAGATAACGACAGCCTTGGTCCGAATCTGCGACAGACGCTGGTGCCAGAATCAATGCCCTCAGCTTCGTTTGAAGAAAGCCGGGCCAAATATTCTGTCGACCGCCTCCAGAATCTTTCTGATGGTGCAGATGCGGTTGGGGCATCGAGAGAAATGAACTCACTCAAATCAGCAGCCGCACCTCAGAGTTTCAGCGCCCCGGCACCGCGCCCGGGCAGTTCCGGCGCTACCCGTCAGGTGCTGCAGGCACCGATACAGAAAGAAATCGACGCCAAAACCTTCTATCTGATCGACAACAAATGGGTAGACAGTGAAGTAAAGGGCGAGAAAAACAAACTGGTGATAAAAGCCTGGTCTGACGCCTATTTCAAACTCTGCCAGAAATACCCGGCACTGGCCAGATTCTTCTCGGCCGGCGAGCGTGTCGTGGTCAAGTTTGCAGACCGCATTATCGAAATCAGTCCCGATGATGGCGAAGAGAGAAACATTGACCTCTGATTGACTTTCTGACTTCAAACGCCGGCATTGCTATTGAGCAATGCCGGTGTTTTTCTTTGTCTGCCGAGACCTTCTGTTGTCTGTCGATGTTTATCGGTGCTTTTTGTGGCCTGTTGTGATATCATGCCCTTCATTAATCAAACAATAGGAGCACAGGGAATGGAACACGCTTCAGAATACGGTGCAAGCTTCCTCGGAATCTTGGTTCAGCTTGGAATCTGCTACGGGTTGTCGACCGACCGCAAAAAAATCGACTGGAAACTTGTCATCTGGGGCATCCTGCTGCAGCTGATTTTCGCGTTTCTGATTCTGAAGACTGATTCAGGCAAGGCTGTGTTCGGTTATCTCAATGACGCGGTTGTAAAAATGCTGAGTTTCACCGAAAAGGGCGCCAGTTTTGTTTTCGGCAATCTGGTGAAATTTGTGGTGCCGGTAGCCGTTTCAAACCCCTCGGCAGCTCCAGAAGTAGCAGCCCAGCTCAACAACCTGCAGCTTACCGCAGGCACCGGCGCTTTCTTCGGGTTTAACGTTCTGCCGACGATTGTTTTCTTTTCCGCCTTTATGGCCATCATGTACCACCTTGGCATTATGCAGCGCCTGGTTTATTACGTCGCTATGGTCATGCAGAAGACGATGAAAACCTCGGGTGCCGAGTCTCTCAGTGCCGCGGCCAATATTTTTGTCGGTCAAACCGAAGCCCCGCTGGTGATCAAGCCTTATGTCGAAAAAATGACCTATTCTGAACTCTGTTGCGTCATGACCGGTGGTATGGCCACCATCGCCGGCGGCGTTATGGCCGGCTATGTCAGCATGCTTAAAGACACCATCCCCGGCATCGCCGGGCACCTGGTCGCAGCTTCTGTCATGTCGGCGCCGGCAGCTATGGTATTTGCCAAAATGCTGGTTCCGGAAACAGAAGTTCCGGTCACCAGCGGCAATCTTGAACTGCGCATCGAAAAGATCGACCAGAACGTTATTGACGCTACTGCCAGGGGCTGTTCTGAAGGCATGAGCCTGGCACTCAACGTTGCAGCCATGCTTATCGGCTTTATCGCTCTCATCGCCATGGGCGACCATCTCTGGAGCATGTTTGCCAATCTCGTGGGCCTGACAAAATACAATACTCTCGACTCAATGTTTGGCCTGATCGCCTCGCCGTTTGCCTGGTTGCTCGGGGTTCCGGTTCAGGATATTTCAATTGCCGGCGCCCTGCTCGGCAAAAAAACGGTTCTCAATGAATTTGTCGCCTACGCCGATCTTGCCAGCTACCTCAATGGCAACGTTCTGGTCGATGGCAAGCCGGTTGAACTGGCCATGCGCACCAGAGTTATTCTCAGCTACGCTCTGTGTGGATTTGCCAATCTCGGCTCGATCGGTATTCAGCTTGGCGGCATCGGTGGAATTGCTCCGTCGAGACGCGGCGACCTCGCTAAACTTGGGGTCAGAGCACTGATAGCCGGCACCTTTGCCTCTTTTCTCACCGCCAACATCGCCGGTATGATGATCTGACAGGAAACCCGCTTTTAAAGCAAACTCAGGGCGCACTGCTTCTTCAAGGCAGTGCGCCCTTTTTATTAGCGTTCAAAGCCGGTCTATGCTATCATACAGCCTGAAATTTATAGCATTCAGGAGCAGCAGATGAAAATCGGATTAGCCGGCTTGCCGATGTCTGGCAAGACAAGCATTTTTAACATGGCCACCAGAGCCAAAGCCCAGACCCGCGATTATCTGGCACAGACAGATGAAATCAATAACGGCATTATCAAGGTTCCTGATGCGCGCATCGACCACCTCGCCACTATTTTCAAACCTAAAAAAACCACTTACGCAACCGTAGAATTCACAGATATTCCCGGTATCAGCAATGCCGAAAGCAAGTCTGCCAGCAAAACCCTCGCCAACATAAGAATCTGCGACGCCGTCATGCTGGTTGTCAGGCTCTTTGCCAGTGAAGAGATACCCCATATCCACAACCGCATAGACCCGGCCGCCGACCTCGAAGAACTCTGTCTTGAATTCATTTTCAGCGACCTCGAAATGGTTACCAATAAAATCGAGCGTCTGAACAAAGAAATGAAGGCCGGTAAAAAGCCTGAACTGGTAAGAGAGCTCGAACTCATGGAAAACCTGAAGAAGGTTCTCGAAGAAAACCGTTTCATCTCTGAAATCGAGCTGACCGATGAACAGGAACACAGCCTGCGCTGCTACCGTTTCCTGACCCAGAAACCGCTGCTGCTGGTCGGCAACTGTTCTGACGAGCAGTTTAAAAACGAGTCAGACCCGGTAGTAACTGCCTTTAAACAGGCATGCCAACAACGAAAATGGTCGCCGATGCTCATTTCTGCCGCTACCGAAATGGAAATTTCGGCTCTTTCGCCAGAAGAAGAAGCTGTTTTTCTTGAAGAGTACGGCATAAAAGAATCTGGCCGCAACCGCCTTATTTCTGAAGCCTATCGCCTTCTCAACTACATCAGCTTTCTTACTGTCGGCGAAGACGAAGTCCGCGCCTGGCCTCTGCAGCGCGGCACCAACGCCCAGAAATCGGCCGGCAAGATCCATTCAGACATCGAACGCGGTTTCATCAGAGCCGAGGTTGTTGCCTACAAAGATTTCGTCGCGAAGGGCACGATGGCAGCAGTGAAAGCCGCCGGTCTGGCGCGTCTTGAAGGAAAAGAATACATTGTCGAAGATGGAGACATTATCAATTTCCGCTTCAATGTCTGATTCGGAAACCAGACCCAGACAGAGCCTGCAGCGACGCCTCGCCAAAGTTTTTCTCGTCATTCTGTTGCTGTTTGTGGTTCTGTTTGCGATCAACTGGCTTTCATTCAGCGATATCGAAGATACTGTCAATGTTTCATTGCCGGTCAACATCAAAATTGCCAGGGCTTATGAAGAGCTTGCGGCCAAATGGACCCAGCTTGGCGAAACCGTAACCGAAAGCCTGAAAACCGGACCGGAAGCTGCTGAGCAGGACAACAGCGAAAAACTGCATCAGCTTGAACTGGTAGTCGGGCGCATTGAAAAGCTGATTGACGACCCGGCGCGGCACGAAGTCTTGAAAAGCATCAAGTTGATGTTCAAGAGTTTTGAAAAGCATTTCACCTCCTTCGACCTGCTGCTGAAAAGCCGCAATCGTATGCTGAGGAAAAATGCTGACCGACGCTCAAAAGCGGCCGAAGGTCTGCGGGCCGATGTTACCGGCCTGCTCGACCGCTTCAAAAGTATGATTGTCGACCTGAACAATACCCTGAAAAATCCTGACTTTCAGGCATCGCTAGGCAATACCTCATCGCTGATGGAGAAGATTTCCAGGGTCGAGAAAGATCTCATTCTTGCAGAAACAGAAGTGGCGCTGTATCTCAGCCTCAAAAAAGGCAAAGATCATGGCGACAAATCTGAGAAGTCATCAGCAGGCCGCGTAGAAAGCCGATTTAGAGCGATTCTATATCTTCTCGGGCGTTCAATTCAAGAAAGCAATGTACCCCTGCACAAAAGGGTTCTCACTCAGGTTGAAGGGAAAATCAAAGGTTTTTTCGAGTCATTCAACCGGTTGCGTAACCTTCTTGAAGCGCCAGAAAGTGAACTTCTCGAAACTGAAGACCAGCTTCTTAAAATGCAGAGGGAAATCAACTCTGTCAAGCATCAGGGTGTAAATGCCGCCAAGTCCGAGGCAGACCTTTTCTGGAACCAGATCAATTCGATTTCAGAAGACCTGATTGCACGTGCTAACCGCAATTCTAATTTTACCCAGACTTTTTTACTGCTGATAGGTGCAATCAGCGCATATCTGGCCTTTTTCTTCCCGACCGCTCTGGGCGGCCCGCTTAAAATGCTGAGCGAAAAGGTTGCAAGCTTCAGACTCGGCAGTGACTTCAAAGCTGAATCCTCTGAAATTGAAGAAATTGATTCTCTCGGCAAGGCTTTTGCTATGATGTGCGGGCGTCTGAATCTTCAGGGTGAAGTAAATCGAAACTACCTCTCTTCAATTCATGGCCTGACCAAATATTTCCGCGAACTGCACGAAACAGAAACCCGCCCGGATCGGCCAAATGAAAGACTTGAAAAAGCGGTTAACCTTATTTTAAAAGAGCTTATCGAACAGAACGAAAAATTTGATCTGATCAAAGTCATGGTAATTCAAACCGACCCGGAAACCGGTGAAAAGTTCTTTGTCAGGCTCGGGGATCATGAATTCAGCGAGCGCTTTATGAAAAGCCCTGAGTTTGAACCCTACTGCCTGTCTGCCGGTGTCAATCCGAGTCACGGCCAAACTGCCCATGAAGAAAAAATACCCTTTGAAAAGGGCCTGACCGGCTGGTATTTCGAATTTGCCTGTGGCATCAAGGCCGGGGTAGAAGCTGACAGTTTTTTCAAAGAGGTTTATTCGGCACCGCCAATCAAAAACAATCCAGTTCTTGCTGACCGTGACTTCGAAAAGGGTCTTGCCGGCAGCCTTATGCTGGAACCGCTTAATGTGCCCGGAGATAACGACAATGAGCTTCAGGCACCGCGTGGAATTCTTTTTGTCTACAGTATCGATGAAAACACCCGACTGTCGTGGCAGGAAATCTTTTTTGTTCAGATCATTGCCGGCCAAATTGCATCGATCATTGAGACAGATGCCCTGTTAAAAGACCACGACAAGAAAAAGATCATCGACGACCAGCTGAACATGGCCAAGGAAATTCAGGATAATCTTCTACCAAAGAGCGTTCCACAAATACCTGGCCTGCGCATCAATAAAATCAACAAATCAGCGGCCGAGGTTGGCGGAGACTATTTTGACTTTTTTGTTCTTGGCCCAAAGCGTATTGGTGTTGTAATTGCCGACGCTTCAGGTAAAAATGTTCCGGCCGCCATCATCATGACTGTTTTCAAGACGACTCTGTCGACCATGGAACTTGATAAAATGGGGGCAGGAGAAGTTCTGACACGTGCCAACCGCATTATTGCAAAAAATATTACCAACGATCGCTTTATCACTGCAATGTACGTTATAATTGATGCAGAGACAGGTAATGTTGAAATGGCAAGTGCCGGGCACAATCCGGCGTTTGTCTCAAATGGTTATGGTCACAATCATATTCTGCGCGAAAAGTCAGAAAAGGGCCTGCCCCTCGGCATTCTGGATGACTATGAATATGGTTCCAAAAGTTTTCAGCTGGTAGCTGGCGATCTGCTGCTGCTTTACACTGACGGAGTTACCGAAGCCCGCAACAGCGATGATGAAGAGTTTGGTGACTTTGGCTTGAAAAGGTTTCTCGCGAGGGTCAGAGGCAAAAATCCGGCCCAGGATCTCCTCGATGCCGTAGAAGATTTTGCCTATCTGGCCACACAGCATGATGACATAACTGCCGTGACCATTGAATATGACGGGAGCAAAGCATGAACAGTCAGATTGAATCACAGGCCCGCACCTACTGGGATAAAACCTGGAACCGCTTCCTGAAATACCACGGTATGATAGCCCCCTCTGCCAAGCTGGTTCAGCACCTGCTCGGCCATGTTCCGCGTCACGGCGTAATCCTGGACCTTGGCTGCGGCGAAGGCCGCAACAGTCTTTATCTGAGTCAGGTTGGCTACAATATCATCGGTCTCGATCTTTCATTCAAGGCTGCCCGGGTTATGAAAAACAACTTTTTCGAAGAAGAACTCAAGGGCCTTGTGCTTACCGGCGACGCCAGATCTCTGCCGCTGGCTTCTGAAAGTGTGGATGGCATTCTCGCGCACCATCTTTTCGATCATCTCGACCGCACAAGCTTTTTCAAGGCGGCAGAAGAAGCCTTTCGCGTTCTCAAGCCTGAAGGGGTAATGCTGCTGACCATGGACAGCTTCTCTGAAATGACCGGCGACAACAATGCCATTTCGACCGATGATGGCTCGATAGTTTATGTAAAAGGGGCCCGCAAGGGCATGCTGGTCAGACCATTTCAGGAAGATGAAGTGGCCGAAATGGTAGACAAAGGCTGGGAAACCATCAAGAACGAAATCACACCCGGGCGTGGCAAGATAATGCTGCTGCGCAAATGCAGTCTTACCTGAAAAAACAGACCCAGCCCGCCCGGCAGCATCGGTCTGACCGACTGCCATATTTTATTGCGTTCGTCCGCAATTGTTCAGCTTCGCGAACTATTCAACCTCGCGGATTATTTTGGCCGGAGCGGCGGTAACCTGGTTGCGCCCGTGTTCCTTAGACCAGTAGAGAGCAACGTCAGCAGCCTTTATCAGTGAATCCATGTCGTCGGCACAATCAGAGAATACCGAAACCCCGAAGCTGGCAGTGATTTTTATAACAACACCGTTTACTTCGAGAAAATCTGTTTCGATCGACCTTCTGATGCGCTCAGCAACAGCAACGGCACCGGTCATGTCTGTTTCCGGCAGCACGAGAGCAAATTCCTCGCCGCCATAGCGAACTGGCAAATCGTGGGTTCGCACGGCGCGTCGCAGTATCGAAGCAACATGCTTGAGCACCTCGTCACCAGTCTGGTGGCCGTAAGTATCGTTAAGCTTTTTGAAGTGATCTATGTCGACCATGATCAGAGCGAGATTGCGTTTAAAACGTGCAGCTCTCTTGATTTCGTCGAGCAATCGCTGTTTGAAATAGCGATGCAGATAAAGTTTGGTCATGCCATCGGTGATGGCCTGCTCATAAAGCTGAGCGTTTTTGACTGCGGCGCCGAGCTGAACTGCAAAAACCTTGATCAGCCTTATATCGCGCGAGGTGAAACCATTTGCACCCGCAGTGGCACACAGATGCAAAAGGCCAAGAAACTCACCCTGGTTGAGAATCGGTACAACTACGAATGCTTCACCGAAAACCTTTTCGTCGAGGCGCTTCAATTCAGCCGGCTGACTCTTGCCCTTTTCGTATTCGAAGGTATCCTTGCGCTCGGCAACAATCTGAAGAATTTCGGAGTCTTCGAGCGAAAGGTTTTCCGGCAGTTTGCTGGCATCGCCAAGATGGCTCATCAGGTTGAACTGGCGGTGCTCTTCTTCGTAAAGCCAGGTAGTGCCTCTCTCGATGTCAGTGATTTCAGAGATCGCACTCATTGCCATATCAAGCAGCGCCTGGAGTTGAAGCTCTGAAGAAATCATCTGAGACGCCTGGTAGAGAATGCTTACTTCCTGGATTTTTTCGTCAAGGCGCACATTTGCTTCGCGCAGCTCAGAAAGCAACAGAAAGTTATTGATCGCAACCGAGATATTGCGCGAAAGAGTCTTGAGAAAGCTGACTTCTTTTTCTGTGAGCGGTATTTCCTTGAGTTTATGGCCAACCACCAGAAAGCCGATGAGCTTCTCTCTAACCTTGAGAATCGATATACAGTCAAGGTTATCTTCAGCGAAAGCCTCGAGAATGCCGCGCAAGTGCTTATAATCTGCGGCGCGGTAGGTAATATCAGCAGAATCTGCCTCAAGGGCAGTTATCTCATCATGCGGCAGGTCATATTCAAAATTTTTATGAACCAGCTTCCAGGAGCAACGCAACGAGACCCGTTTGTTATAGTTGTCGAAAAGAAATATGCCACCCTTGCGAACGCCGAGGGTACCCAGCAACAGATGTAAAAGCGACTTGAGCTGCGCATCAAAACTTGAGACACGACACAACTCGTCTCCGATGTCGCTCAGAGCTTCAAGAACATACTCATAGCGCAGCACCTGCTGCTGCATTTTCTGTTCAACTGAAGACGTCTGTTCTGATTCAGACATTAAAATCAACCTTTATATTTTGCTACAGCCTCTTCCTCTTTGTCAAAAGGTTCTGCGAATTGCAGAAGGCCCATCATTTCGAAGGTCTTTCGGTTGGTCGGAGTAAGGTTGGTAAATGCCAGAGCACCACCAGATTCTTCGATTGCCTCAATTACCCCGATCAAGATTGAAATACCGATACTGTTGATCAAAGGCGACTGTTCGAGATTGATGACAATTTTGTTTACAGATTTTTCAAGGTGCTCTGAGCAGATTTCGTCAACCTGTTCAGCCCCAAGGTCGTTGAGGTAACCCTTGGTTCTGATTATCAGCACCGGGCCATCAACCTGATGCGAAAGAGAAAATTCTTCTGACATAATTGTTTTTAAAGCTCCTCGGAGACTTGAGCTCTCTCTGCAGACCTGACTACTCTGCGAAAGAATTATTACATACCAACACTAACATAAAAGCAGACGATAAACAACAGGCAAAAATTTCAACTTTCTGCATTTCATTCTTGCTTTTCAACAAACTCTAAATATATTGCTTGCCTTATGTGGAAATACAATCGCCAGATTCTGGTCAGATACCTCAGTTTTTTTGCCGGTATACTCATTGCAGGCTACCTGCTTGCAATGAATGCGGGGAGACAGGAAGCCCTGCTGACCCGCAGCGGCCTTAAAAATGCCATTACTGAAATGGTTGTTGCCTGCGAACTTCTTCCCCTGACCCACAGCATCGGGCTTCTGATGGTTGCCTTTCTGCTGATTCTGGCGGGTGTACCCTCCATAATCATTTTCACGCCGCTTCTGCTTGCCAAGGGTTTTGTGGCAGCGTACATTTTAACTCTGGCCGGGCAGACCGGCGCTTCTTTCGTTTCAATTCTGCTTGCTTTTCGCCGTTTTCGTCCGACGGGCAGCAAACTTGAATTCAAACTTACCGCACTCACAGAAAAATTTCGTGAATTTGCCTTCTGGAGCCGTGTTTACTATGCCTTTCCGCTAAGAACCATCGACTCCATGACTCCGGCCCTCCACCCTGAAAATCAACCGCTGCACACGATCATGCCGCGTGTTTTCGGCGCGATAGCGGTTCGAATGCTTATTCCGTCACTATGGGTCAATTCTCTGATTAAATTATTGACATCTTTAAACTACAACCCGGATGGTGACGCAAAATCGCTGTTAATATGGACTTCGGCACTGGTCGTATACACTCTTATTCCGAGAGTTCCAGAACTCTTCATCTGCCCGGCCGATATCAGAGAAGCGCTGTTTATCGTAGAAAGTCCGTCTTCAGGAGCTGTCGCCTCATCCCTGCCAAATGGCAGCATCCCAAAAGGGGTAAATGTTCCCGCCCCGAAGGTTTCGGTAAAACGAAATACAGGCGCAACCACCCCCCAGTTAGTAAAGTAGTTGACTATCCCTCCACTTTTGTTTAAACCTAATGAGGAAGTTTTTGCACAACTAAAATTCCGGAGGGTTAAATGTCCTACGATGCATCTATGATAAAAGAACTCAAACACCGCGCCGCCAGAATCCGCTGGCTGTCCCTTAAAACCACAGCTGAAGCCGGTTCAGGGCACCCCACCTCCTGCTGTTCTGCGGCCGAAATACTTGCAGCACTCTTCTTCAGAGTAATGCGCTATGATCCGAAAAATCCCGCCTCGCACGCTAACGACCGCCTTGTCATGTCAAAGGGGCATGCTGCTCCAGCCCTTTATGCAGCCTGGTGCGAAGCCGGTTATCTTGAAGAAAAAGAACTTTTTACCCTGAGAAAAATGGGTTCGCGCATTGAAGGGCACCCGATGCCAAGCCTGCCATTCGTGGATGTCGCAACCGGTTCGCTTGGTCAGGGCCTTTCAGTCGGTCTCGGCATTGCCATTCAGCAAAAGAATGTCGTAAAAAATGGCGCCCGCACCTTCGTTCTCATGGGTGACGGCGAAGTTGCAGAAGGCTCAGTCTGGGAAGCCTTCGCTCTGGCAGATAATCTTAAAACCGACAACCTCATCGGCATTATCGACGTCAACCGCCTTGGCCAGAGCCGCGAAACCATGCACGGCCATGATATGCGCACCTACGCCAGAAAAGTTGAAGCATTCGGTTGGGAAGCCATTGTCGTTGAAGATGGCCATGACATCGAGCAGGTTCTCAAGGCTCTTGAGCAGGCTGTCCATGTTACCGGCAAGCCTGTCTGCGTCATTGCACGCACCCTGAAGGGCGGCGGCCTGTCACAGATCGCCGACAAGGACAACTGGCATGGCAAGCCGATCGTCGCCGGCCAGGGACTTGAACAGGCCCTTGAAGAAGTCAGCAAAGACCTGATGAAAACCCCGCCGGCACCGGCCATTGCCAAACCTGCCGAGATCAAGGGTACAATCGTCACCGGTCCGCTCAAAGCCAATATTGAACCGGCACCCTACAAAAAAGGCGAAAAAGCTGCCACCCGCCAGGCGGTTGGCCCGGCTCTCGTTAACCTTGGCAAAGCCGATGAAAGAATATGGGCCATTGACGGCGACACCCAGAATTCGACCTATTCACAGAAATTCGGCGAAAAATATCCTGAACGCTTTGTAGAATGTTTTATTGCCGAACAGAATATGGCGGGCGTAGCAGCCGGTCTGGCCGCACGCAGCCTGATTCCGTTCGCAACCACCTTTGGCGCTTTCCTTGCCCGTGCATTTGACCAGATCAGAATGGCAGCTCTATCAGGTCTGAAAGTTAAATTTATCGGCACCCATGCAGGCATTTCTATCGGTGAAGATGGCCCATCGCAGATGGCTCTTGAAGACCTTGCAGCATTCGCCACCCTGCCGAATGGCGCTGTGTTTTATCCTTCTGATGCTGTTTCTGCTTACAACTGCATCGTAAACCTTGCAAAACATGATGGCCCGGGTTACGTCAGACTCTCGCGCCCGAATTCAGAAGTTCTCTACGATGCCAATGAAACTTTCCCGATCGGCGGTCTGAAGGTCATTAAAAAATCAGACTCGCCTGCCCTGACTGTTGTCTCTTCAGGGGTTATCGTGCATGAAATTCTGAAGGCACTGAAAAACGTTCCTGGCGCAGAAAAGATACAGGTTGTCGATCTCTACTGCATCAAACCCTTCCCAAAAGAAGAGCTTGGCAAGCTGGTCAAGGCTTCTGGCGGAAAAGTCGCCGTGTTTGAAGAACACGCACCAGAGGGTGGCGTAGGAGCCGCAGTCGCTATGCACCTGGCCGGCCAGATCAGTTCATTTAAGCATGTGGCAGTAACGAGTGTGCCAAGATCAGGCACACCTGAAGAACTTCTCGAATCCTTCGGGCTGTCTTCAGGCCGCATCGCCGAAACACTGAAAAGCCTGGTCAAGTAAAAACCAATGAAAAGTCAGGGGAAACAACCTCAACAAACAAAGGGTTGTTTCCCCTTCTCTTTTTTGCTGAAAAATATTTTGAAAAATATGCAGTTTTTTGCTGCACAGCCTGTCTTGTCGAAGTATCTGAACATCTGTCGTTGTTTGCCGACGTCTGTTGTCGTCGGCGGCGAAAAGCTAAACAAAGCCTTATTTTGCGCCGACAGGGTTTATGGATTTGTTTGCCTCCTTATTTTTCAGGTCCGGGAATACCCGGATCTTTTTTTTTGATATGAATTGAGAAATTACCAAGGAGCTGAAAAAGATGTATATCATCGGAATTTGTGGGTTGTCCGGTTCTGGCAAAAGCAGTGTCTCACGGGCGGTAGTCGATAGATTCCCCGGTAAAATAGCGGTTCTCGAGCATGATATGTATTATTATGCCAAAAAAGACAAACCAAAGATTAAAAACTACGACCACCCGGATGCGCTTGAAACAGGCCTGATGATTCAGCACATCAACGACCTGCGTAATGGCAGAGCAATCGAGCGGCCAATATATGACTTCAAAAATTCTGACCGCTGCAAAGAGACGGTAACAATCGAACCGCACCCGATTCTGATCGTCGAGGGCCTGCTGCTTTTCAATATTCCGGAGATAATGCCTCTTCTGGACCTGAGAATATACATTGACGTTCCGCTCGACAAAGCCATTATCAGACGCATCAAGCGCGACCACATCGACCGCGGCCGAACGGTACAGAGCATCATCACTCAATACGAAAGCACGGTAAGAGATGCGGCAATCAATCTGGTACAGCCATCACGCTATCTTGCCGACGTTATCATTCCGCAGGGTGCCACAAATCTGGTCGCCCTCGAAGTGCTTTATGGCAAAATCCGCGACCTGCTTTCGACCGGTAATAAACCCAACGGGTTCATTCATAAAAACGAACAGTGAGCTTGCGTCAGAGCAGACCGTTTTCACGAAAGCTGAAATAGCCCTTTTCTTCGCTGCCAACGATGACGTGATCGAGCATTCTGATGGCGAGGGCATCAGCTGCGGCGATTAGTGATCTGGTAATTACCAGATCGGCATTTGACGGTCTCAATTGCCCGGTCGGATGATTGTGAACCACGATAATACCAGTTGCGTGCAGTGTCATTGCCCGCTTCATGATCTGCCTCGGAAAAACGGCGGTCTGATCTTCGACGCCACGCGAAAGTACCTCATCCTTGATAATGCGGTTGGCGTTGTTCACAAATATAACCCGAAGTTGTTCTTCGGGCAGGTTTTCCATGGCGGTGCCAAGATATCTTATCAGGTCTGAGCCGTTTGAAATGCAAACATCGACAGAAAGTGCGCGGCGGCGGCTGAGAAGAATGCTGACTTCGCGCATCAAAGCGATAATTCTGGCAGAAGCAGCCCCAACGCCGGAAATTTTACAAACCTGTTCGCTGCCGGCGCTAAAAACCTTTTCGAGACTGCCAAATTCTTTTAACAGGTTTTTCGCCAGGTCTTTGGTATCTCTCTGCCTGTAAACATAGAAAAGCAGCATTTCAAGTATTTCGTGGTCAGCAAAACCATCGAGCCCGGTGTTGTCAAACCTTTGAAACAGACGCTGGCGATGCCCCTCATGCGGATTTTCTGCAACTTTCGCATCATTTTTCCGAATGCTCTCTTCACTTTTCAGCCTGCCCATTGCCCTCCCCCATCTTCTTTCTGCATGCTTGCAGGTTATTAAATGTTTTTTTTGGCCGGTAAAAATTTAAAATAATCTTTGATTAAGTCATTATTATGATAATCTAAATCGTCTTCTCCTGATAGTGAACTTTTGAGGAAAACCATTATGTATTTTGGCAGCAGACAGTTTTCTCTCCGTATAACCCTTTTTTCTGCACTCCTCGCAACCGTCCTGTTTACAACCCTTATTAATGCGTTAATGAGTTCCATGCATGTGAAAAACATCATCATGCAGACAATCAGAGAAAACCTTTATATAGCCGTCGGAATCGGTGCTCAGCAGATAGATGGTGACGTACACTCTAAAATCAGAAATTCCGACGACGAGAATTCAGAAGAGTATAAAAGTATTTTTCAGCAACTCGATAAAATACGACGCATTAACCCTGACATAAAAAACGTTTACACAATCAGGCAAAACGCCAGCAGTTCAGCCGTCTTCATCGTCGATGCCGATCCGAAAATAAAAGAGAGAGCCAGAATCGGGCACCGCGTCATTCAGCTTACTCCGGCAATCAGAGAGGCCTTTGCATTCCGCAACCGGATCGTGGTCGAAAACACTTTTTTCTCTGACGAGTGGGGTACTTTTGTCTCAGGGTTTGCCCCTTTCTACAACGCCGCCGGAACTTTCGAGGGGCTTCTCGGAATAGATGTCATGGCAGAAACAGTTAAATTGCATCAGATCAACAACATCGCGCACATCATCATGACCAGTCTGGTTGTAGGTATAGTCGCTCTGATTCTGAGTCTTATTCTTTCGCGGGAAATCTCAAACCCTGTCAGTGCGGTAACTAATGATATGCGACAGATACAAGATTTCAATCTTGAAACCGAACTTGCGCCGGGCTCGATAATCCGTGAAATCAGAACAATGACCGATGCCCTTGAAAATATGAAAAAGGGGCTGAGGTCATTTAAAAAGTACGTTCCGACAGAGCTGGTGTCGGATTTAATTATTCTGAAAAAAGAGGCCAGCCTGGAAGTTGAAAAAAGACTGATAACCATACTTTTTTCTGATATTGAAGGCTTCACGACCATCTCTGAAAAAATTTCGCCCGAAGACCTCGCAGAATCAATCGGCATGTATTTCGGAGCAATGACGGGTGAAATCATGAATACGGGGGGTATAGTCGACAAATATATTGGCGATGCGATCATGGCTCTCTGGGGAACCCCGCGGCAGCTGCCTGACCACCCGATCGCAGCCTGCAAAGCCGCCCTTGCCTGCCGCCGCAGAGAGATGGAAATAAATGAAATACTGAATAAAAAGGGGCTTCCGCCTTTCTTTACAAGGTTTGGTATAAATACCGGCGAGGCTCTGGTTGGTAATATAGGCTTTGACAAGCGCATCAGCTACACAGCCATTGGCGATAATGTCAACCTTGCAGCCAGGCTTGAAGGAGTTAACAAACTCTACAACACCGGGATACTGATTAACGAATCCACAAACGATCTGGTCAAAGACCAGATGCTGACAAGATTTATCGATACCGTTATCGTTAAAGGGAAAACCTGCGGAACCAGGATTTTTGAACTTATCTCCTGCCGTTCAGAAGCCTCTGATAAGCTTACCGAAAGAACAGAACGATACAATGCCGGAATGGAAAAATACATCGATCATCGCTGGAATGAGGCGCTGACCATATTTAACTCGCTTAAAAACGCAGAAGCAGACCCGCCACTACAATTAATCATCGAAAGGTGTCAGAATTTTGCCAGCAACCCGCCCGGCAAAGATTTTGTCGGTGTGGTTTCTCTGAGGACCAAATAGCTTCTATGCGGCTTTCGAGCAAAATTTGTTCAGGCAGCAACGCAAAGCCTCGTTATCAAGAGGTTTGATCAGGTAATCGTTCATGCCTGCTGCAATTGCCTTTTCCCGGTCTTCTTTCATTACTGCTGCAGAAAGCCCGATTATTGGAAGAATTTCAGAGATCTCATTTCGAATGATTCGTGTGGCTGCAAGGCCATCCATGACCGGCATGTGAACATCCATAAGACAGAGATCGAAACTTTGACTTCGAAGCGTATCCACAGCTTCCTGGCCGTTCTGTACGAATTCACAGGTTGCTACATTTCCATCCAGGATTTCTTTAAGAAGGCGGCGACTGCCCATATCGTCTTCTACAACAAGAATACGGAAGCCTGAAAAGCTGATTGGCTCTGCAGCATTTTCATAAGCATCGTCAGAGCTCCGCTTCTGCCCTTCACAAACTTCTGAAATAGTAGAGTAAAGCTGTCTTCGAGTAAAAAGGGTCGGCAGAAGAGCCTGGTATCCCAAACTTCTTGCCACATCGAGACTTTCAATCTCTGCGCCTGAAGTGACCAGGATCAATCTGAGTCGTTCAGGGAAATTTTTTCTGAGCAGAATAATTTCCTCTGATATCAGTTTCCTGCCAGCAACCAAAAGAATCAGACAGGAATCCTGTTCAATTTGGCCAAATCCACTGTTCAGGTAATTAACAATATGGTCAGCCTCTTTAAAACATCCGACTAAATTGACCTGTGCGATTTTCAGGTGGTTCAGCAGGCTTTCAGCGCAGACAGTTTCCTCTGCAAGGACAGCAAACCTGCATTTCAGCAAATTTTCAGACAGGTTGAAACCGTCTTTTTCAGCAGCACGCGGGTGCAATTTCAGGGTAAAAATAAATTCACTGCCTTTTCCAGGTTCTGATTCAACAAAAATATCGCCCCCACATGCTTTAACTATAGATTTGCATATCGAAAGCCCAAGACCGGTACCGCCGAATTTGCGAGTTGTCGATTCATCAACCTGGGTAAACGGTTGAAAAATGACCTCTATCTTATCAGCTGGAATGCCAATTCCCGTATCGCACACATGAAAACGCAAAACCACATCATCACCATCCACCGCATGCCGACAAACTTTCAGAATAATTGAGCCTTCACGGGTAAATTTTCCGGCGTTGCCGATGAGGTTTACCAGAACCTGCTGCAGGCGCGTCGGGTCGCCAATCAGCATTTCTGGAACATCACGATCGATTCTGATCGAGGTCTCGATTCGCTTCCCGGTAAGGCGTGGCGTACAGATGTTCATGGCTTCGACACAAACCTCATCGATGTTAAATTCAATTTTTTCGAGCACAAAATGGCCAGAATCAAATTTTGAAACGTCAAGGATATTGTTGATTATTTCAAGCAGCAGACTTCCACTCGACTGAACAATCTTGAGGTATTCTTTCTGCTTTTCGGTCAGACTGGTACGCTCAAGCAGTGCCGAAAAGCCAAGAATTGCATTCATTGGGGTCCTGATTTCGTGCGACATGTTGGCGAGAAAGTAGCTTTTGGCTCTTGTGGCAGCTTCAGCGGCCTCTTTGGCCTGAATCAGCATAGCTTCAGCCTGCTTGCGCTCAGTGATATCGATAAAACTGGCAAGTGACGCCAGAATTTTTCCATCTTTATCAAGAACCGGCGAGCCAAAGACCTCGAGAAGCCTTTTACTGCCATCAGGCAGTTCGACCAGCATATCTTCTACCGAGGTTGTTTCGCTGCGAATACCAAGCATGATCGGCATCGATTCGACGGC